>CACYZS010000043.1 GCA_902778985.1 uncultured Ruminococcus sp. | reverse complement strand
GTACCGTCTCTCGGACGGTATCGACCTGCTCCGCCGCGCCAATATAGAAGTGAAACTCATTAATCTGGAACAACATGAATCTGAATAAGACCAATCGGTACATGCCCCTCATCCTGGCCGCCTGCGTGGTGGTGGGAATCCTCATCGGCACCTTCTTCGCCAAGCATTTCTCCGGCAACCGGTTGAGCATTATCAATTCAGGCAGCAACCGTCTGAACAACCTGCTCCACATCATCGACGACCAATATGTGGACAGTGTCAACATGAACGACCTGGTGGAGAAAGCCATTCCAGAGATCCTCAATGAGCTTGACCCCCACTCCGTGTATATCAGTGCGAAAGATGTACAGTCCGCCAACGATGACCTCCGCGGCTCATTCTCCGGTGTGGGCATCGAGTTTGTGATCCGCAAGGACACCATCCATGTGCAGAACGTGATCTCGGGCGGACCTGCCGAGAACGCAGGCGTGCTGGCCGGCGACAAGATCGTGAGCATCAATGACGAGCCCTTCGTCGGCGAGGAGGTGACAAACGAGGAAGCCATGCGCCGCCTGAAAGGTCCCCGCGGCACGAAAGTCAAGATCGGCGTGCTCCGTTACAAGCAGACGAAGCCCAAATACTTCACCATCACCCGTGATGACATCTACACCAGCAGCATCAGCGCCGCCTACATGCTCGGCGAGAAGACCGGCTATGTCCGCATCAAGAATTTCGGCGAGAACACCTATGGTGAGATGTTGTCGTCGCTCACGATGCTCTCGCAGCACGGTTTTGAGAACCTGGTGATAGACCTGCGCGACAACAGCGGCGGCTACATGGCCTCCGCCATCCAGATAGCCGACGAATTCCTGCCCAAGAACCGCCGCATCGTCTATACTGAAGGCCGCAAGCAGCCCCGTGAGATCTTCACGAGCACCGGACGCGGCACCTATCAGGACGTTCCCTTGGTGGTGCTCATCAACGAGGGTTCGGCCTCGGCCTCAGAGATTCTGGCCGGTGCCATCCAGGACAATGACCGCGGCACGGTGATTGGTCGCCGTTCCTTCGGCAAAGGATTGGTACAGAAGCAGATAGAGTTTACCGACGGCAGCATGATCCGCCTCACCATCGCCCGGTACTACTCCCCTTCCGGCCGTTGCATTCAGAAGCCCTACTCCACCGGCAAGGACAAGGACTACGAGGAAGACCTGCTTGTGCGCTATGAGCACGGCGAGTATTTCAGCGAGGACAGCATCAAGCACACCGGTCCCGAATACCACACCATTCTGGGCCGCACCGTATATGGCGGCGGCGGCATCACCCCCGACATCTTCATTCCCGAGGACACCACCGGCATCACATCCTATTACAAAGAAGCAGCCATGAGCGGCCTGATCATCCAGTTTGCCTTTGAATATACCGACGACAACCGCGACAAGCTGAAAGACATGAAGACAATGCAGGGGCTCCTCGCACACCTGAAGCACCAGAACCTGCTGGAGAAGTTTGCCGACTACGCTGAGAAGAACGGTCTGCAGCGCCGCAACCTGATGCTGCAGAAGTCGAAGGGACTGTTTGAGAAATATATCTACAGCCGCATCATCTACAACATGCTGGACGAGGAAGCCTGGATGGAGTATCTCAACCAGAACGACCCTGCCATCAACAAGACCCTTGAGGTGTTCCGCAACAAGGCCGCTTTCCCTCAGAAGGCCGATGACAAGAAGTCAGCCAAAGGCAAGAAATTCAGCCAAAGGCAAGAAATAAGGAAGGATTCAGCGATGAAATACGCTTGCCCCTGCGGCTACGAATACGACGAAAACAAGGGCGATCCCGACAACGGTATCGCGCCGGGCACGAAGTGGGAGGATCTCCCCGAAGATTACGTTTGCCCCCTCTGCGGACTCGGCAAGGATATGTTCGAGAAACAGTAAGCCAAGCGGGCGCTCTTCAGAGCGCCCGTTATCTCGCGTTTTGCCAAGCGGCAAAACATATCGCGCGGACGAAAGACCGCATATCGCGCCGCCCTGCGGCATATCACAAAACAACCGCGGATCCCCCGCGGTTGTTTTATTATTTCAACCCGCCCCCCACAAAACGGTCCCCGCGGCGAACGCCGCGGGGACCGTTTCACGTTTGCCGTCCCCGGACGGCAAACACTTCACGCGTTTCGCACGCCCCCGCGCGAAACGCACTTCACTTTGCATAGCAAAACTTCCCGTTGCCCAATAGGGCAACCCTTCACTTCCCCTTACCAGTCCCTTGTCTTCTTCGCCGCCTCGAGCGCGTCGAGATCGAAAGCGTTCAAAAATGCGGACAGTGAGTAGACCGAATAGTCGCCGACCTGCTCCGCGGCGTAGAGAGGATACCAGTCGTCGTCCTCGCTTCTTCTGAAAATGTAGAGGGGGACGGGAACGAGGACCAATACCTTTTTGTCGTTCGGTTCGAACGCGGGACGCAACTCCGTCGTACGGTAGGAGAACGTGCCGCGCCCGACGAGAAGTCCCTCTTCCCCGAGTAGCCGCGAAAGGTAGAGCGGCGTTTTCTTCGAGAACGAGTTGAGCAGGACGCACGCGAAGGTCCCCTGCCCCGTCTCTATCCTGATCTCGGGTTCCTTGCTCGGGAACAGGATCGAACGGTATGCCTTCCCGATCGAATACGAATACTCCTTCTCTTCACAGAGTTTGCCGAGCCCTTTCAGCAGTTTTCTCCGTTTTTGGAACGCGCGGAAAAGAACGAACAGAAGAGGCCCGAAGACCGCCAAAGACACGACGACGATCGTAGGGTTCCGATGAAGCAGATAATTCGAATACACGAACAGAATGAAAGGAAGTCCGACCACGATGACCAAAACGTGCGCCACGATCCGCAATATCTCGTTCGCGATCCCCGTCATACGGATATTCCTGCCCCACGGTACGTCCACCGCCTGCGACGCCGCCCCGACGTGGGCGAAGAAAAAGGAGACGGCGACAACGGGAAACGTCGCGAAGGGAAAGAACCCCTTGGCGACGAGGAACCCGGACGGCAGAACGAAGGTCAGAAGCAGAACGGCAGCGAGTTCAATCCAGAACGAGGGCGCTGAAACCACCCGCACGATCCGGTTGAAAAGTCCGTTCGGTTCGCCGACCGACGCCCGTTTTGAAAAGCGGTCGTAAGAGAGCGCGATACGGAAAAACGTGTAGAGGATCATACCGAACCAAACGAGAAGCAATACGGTAAGCCCCCGATAGCCGATGGACGTACCGTGCGTCATAAACAGATCGAAGGTCTCTCCCTGCTTCGACGGATCAAGGTTTTCAAACGTGTTCGAAAGTCCGCGTGAAAACGCGGCGATCAAAAGAAAGACCGCGACTGTGCAGACGACCTGCACGATCGTATGCCATACCGTTTTGGGAACACTTCACGTATTTCGCGCACTCCCGCGCGAAATACACTTCACTTTGCGAAGCAAAACTTCACGTTGCCCGCACGGGCAACACTTCACTCTCACCCCGCGGAGCGTGGCTCCGCGGGGTGAGAACGATTGGTCAGTCCTTCTTCTCGGACTTCCCGTCCTTCTTTCCGCCTTTGGCGGCGATCCCGCCGGCGTATCCGGCGATGATCGAGGGCAGGTCGATACCGGTGGATTCCTTCACGCCTTCCATGACCTGGTTGGCGCTGGTCATCACGTCGCGAACGACCTTGGTGGAGTTGCCCTCGCCGTACATGACGATCTTCTCGGTCGAGGCGAGAGGAGTCGCGGCGTTCTTCACCACTTCAGGCAGCGCGTTGAGGTACATTTCGAGCACCGACGCCTCGCCCATCTTCTTCTGCGCTTCGGCTTTCTTTTCGATCGCTTCCGCTTCGGCAAGACCTTTGGCGCGGATACCTTCGGCTTCCTGCTCCATCGCGAAGCGGAGCGCCTCGGCTTCGGCTTTCTTGGCTTCCGCCGCCTGCATCGCCTCGTACTTCTTGGCTTCGGCGTCCTTCTGACGTTTGATGAGGTCGGCTTCCGCCTGTTTCTCCGCCTGATACTTCATCGCGTCCGCCTGTTTACGCACTTCGGCGTCGAGTTGGCGTTCCTTGATCGCGATGTCCTTCTCGGCAAGTTCGGCTTCCTTCTCGCGGCGGGCGATGTCGGCGTTGGTCTTGGCGACCTCGATGGTCCGACGCTGCTCTTCCTGTTGGATCGAGTACGCGGCGTCGGCTTCCGCCTTCTTTGTGTCGGCGCGGACCTTCATATCCGCCTGCTGCACCGAGAGCGCCGCGTTCTGTTCGGCGATCTTCTTCTCGGCTTCGACGCGGACGGCGTTTGCCTCCTGCTGCGCGTTGGCGGTCGCGATCGCGATGTCGCGCTGCGCGTTCGCCTTGGCGATCTGCGCGTTCTTGCGGATCTGCTCGACGTTGTCGATACCCATGTTCTCAATGGTCCCGGCGGCGTCCTTGAAGTTCTGAATATTGAAGTTCACGACCTCGATGCCGAGTTTCTGCATATCGGGCACGACGTTTTCGGTGATCTTCTTGGCGACGCCCTGCCGGTCCTGCACCATCTCTTTCAGGCCGACCGAACCGACGATCTCACGCATATTACCTTCCAAAACCTGCGTGACCATCGAGATCAGTTCTCCCTGCTTCATACCGAGCAGCGCTTCCGCCGCCCGTTCGAGGTACTCGCGCTGGGACGAGATCTTGATGTTGGCGACGCCGTCGACCGTGACGTTGATGAATTCGTTGGTCGGGACCGCTTCGCTCGTTTTGACGTCGACCTGCATCACGCGCAGCGACAGGCGGTCGACTCTCTCGAAAAACGGGATGCGCCACCCCGCCTTACCGACGAGGATCCGCTTTTTCCCGAGACCCGAGATGATGTACGCCGTGTCCGGCGGTGCTTTCAGGTACCCGAGGATGCCGAGGAACACGAGGACTGCGGCAACGATTCCGAGAATGATGAACAACATAGTAAATACCCCCTTTGATAAATTGGTTTGTTCATACCCTTGGGTTTGTCGATCGGTATAGTCTACAAAAAAAGACTTTTACCGTGTGCACAGTAAAAGTCTTGTAAAATCATTTCTGATCCCGCGAACGCCGGGCATTTGCAACTGCCGTGTTGACGACGTTCGCACGCTGCACGGTGGCAACGTACTACTCCCTTTCGACGGTTTCATTATACCACCCGCCGCGGTTTTTGTCAAGATTTCCCCATCCGATTTCCCCGATTCTACCACTTGCACAAAACCGGGATCGGAAAAATAGTCACCTTCACCAAATCTCAAACAAACGCGACGCGGTACTTTTCACAGAAGTCGTCGAACTGGCAAAGCCACGCGACCAGTTGCGGTCGCGCCATCAGTTGCCCGAACCAGGTCACGTCCTCCCCGCCGTCCAGGAGCGAGGCGAGTTTTTCGGGATCGACCATCCCGGCGAGCCGCGATCCCGGGCGCGCCAGCCGGTTTTTCAAAAGATCGAGCACCGCCCTCTCGTAGCGGGGACTGTGGGTTTTCGGGTAGGGGCTCTTCTTGCGGCGGTAGATCGCGTCGGGCAGCACGTCGCGCATCGCCTCCCGGAGCAGCGCCTTCTCCACCCCGTTCTCGAATTTATACGACCACGGGACGTTGTAGAGGTACGACGCGATCCGGTGATCCGAAAACGGAACGCGCACTTCCAGCCCGTTCGCCATCGACATCCGATCCTTGCGCTCGAGCAGCGATTGCATGAAATAGGACTGCGAAAGCACCGAGGCGATCCGCGACCGCCGCATCGCGTCGTCGTCTTCGTCGAGGCATTCGACCGACGAAACGACCCGCCGGTACTGCTCGGAGAGGTACGCAAGCCCCTCTTCGGGGGCGACCAACTCGTGCCGGAAAAGCGAGATCCGCGCCAGGGGATCGTGGATCCACGGGAAGAAGTCGCGGGAGAGCATTTCGGGGCGGTAGAACCACGGATAGCCGCCGAAGATCTCGTCGGCGCACTCCCCCGAGAGGGCGACGGTATGCCGCCGCCGGACCTCGCGGCAGAAGTACAGAAGCGACGAATCCACGTCCGCCTGCCCCGGCAGATCCCGCGCCTCGGTCGCCGCGTCGAGCAGCGCCGCCACCTCTTCGTTCGGGGCGACCAGTACGGTGTGGTCGGTCCCGAACGCCCGCGCGGCAAGCAGGGCGTAGCCGTCGTCGCGGTTGGGTTGAAACAGGGTGGGCGCGTACTCGTTGTCCTCGTACTCGAACGAATAGGTCGAGAGGGTTTCGCCCCTCTCGCGAAAGCGCGCGGCGGCGATCCCCGCGACAACGGACGAATCCAGCCCGCCCGAAAGAAAACAGGCGAGCGGCACGTCGCTCTCGGTCTGCCGCCTGATCGCGTCGGCGACCAGTTCCCGCACGTGAGCGATACATTCCTCCCGGCTCTCGGAAAAGGGCTCCGCCGCGAGGCGAAAGAAGGCGCGCTTTTTGATCCCCGCCGCCGTGACCGTCAGGCATTCGCCCGGGCGCAACTCGGTTATCCCCCGGAAAACCGGGGTCGAACGCAGCGTGACCGGAGTCAGGAACAGCAGTTGCCAGAGCCCCTCCCGCCCGATCTCGGGTTGGATATCCGGGTGGGCGAGCAGCGCCTTGATCTCCGACGCGAAGCAGAATTCGCCCCCGGGCGTGGCGTACCAGAAGGGCTTGACGCCGAGCGGATCGCGCGCGCAGAAGAGCGTTTCCCTCGCCCGGTCCCAGACCGCGAAGGCGTAGATCCCGTTCAGGCGGGAAAGGCACTCCTCCCCCCAGACGGCGTAGGCGTAGACCAGCAGTTCCGTGTCGCACCTCGTCCGGAGCCGGACGCCGTGGCGCGAGAGTTCCCGCCGGAGTTCTGCGCCGTTATAGAGTTCCCCGTTGTAGACGACGGTGTAGGCGCGCCGCCCGTGGCGCACCGTCATCGGCTGATCGCCCCGCGCGGGATCCATCACTGCCAGCCGGTTGTGATGGAACGCCGTATCGGCGTCGGCGTAACTCCCCGCGCGGTCGGGACCGCGCGAGCGCATGGTCTCCCCCATCCGACGCACCGCGTCGATCTTCTCCGGCGTGATCTTCCGGGGCGCAAACAGTCCGCAAATCGAGCACATAGTTCCCTCCCAAACCGAGTTCGGAAGGAAAGTTTTTCCTCCCTTTTTTCAGTCTATGCGCGCGCAGGGTTCCCGCGTTCCGAACGCCCGATTGATAAATTATTCACAAAAAGGGCCGCCCTGAAATGCCCCCCTGTATGGACAGTTTATAAAAATGCACGGGAAGTCAAAAAACCCTTGACGAAAAGTGCGCTTTGATGTATAATGTAGGCAACAATTTTTCAGCGTTCGCGCTGTGGGAAAGGATCCGTCCGCCGGACGGAAATGGGAACATGAAACGCGTTTACAATTTCTCTGCTGGCCCCTCTATGCTTCCTCTTGAAGTTCTCGAAGAAGCGCAAAAAGATCTGCTCGATTACAAGGGTTGCGGAATGTCGGTGATGGAGATGTCTCACCGGACGCCCGAGTTCGAAGAGATCATCGCGGGCGCGGAAGCGTCGCTTCGCCGCGTCATGAACATCCCCGACAACTACAAAGTGCTCTTCCTGCAGGGCGGCGCGTCGACGCAGTTCGCGTCGGTGCCCTTCAACCTTCTGACCGGCTCCGGTAAGGCGGACTACATCGTCTCCGGTCAGTTCTCGAAGAAGGCGTATCAGGAAGCGAAGAAGTACGGCGATATCGCCGTTGCCGCTTCGAGCGCGGGCGACAACTTCACCCACGTCCCGCAGACGACGCGCGAAAGTTTCCGTCCCGACGCCGACTACGTCCACATCTGCTTCAACAACACCATCTACGGGACCAAGTTCCCCTATATCCCCGACACCGGCGATATCCCGCTGGTCGCCGATATGTCGTCCTGCATCTGCTCGGAGCCGGTCGACGTCTCGAAGTTCGGTCTGATCTACGCGGGCGCGCAGAAGAACATCGCCCCCGCCGGCGTCACCATCGTGATCGTCCGTGACGACCTGCTCGGTCACGCCCGTCCCGACACCCCCGCCATGTTCGACTACAACCTGATGGCGGAGAACGGCTCGATGTACAACACCCCGCCCTGCTGGTGCATCTACATGGCTCGCCTGGTCTTCGACTGGATCCTTTCGATCGGCGGACTCGAAGCCATGAAGGAACGCAACCAAAAGAAGGCGGCGATCCTCTACGATTACCTCGACAGCCAGGATTACTACTTCGCTCCCGTCGAGCGCGAGAGCCGTTCGATGATGAACGTGACTTTCGTGACCGGCAACCCCGACCTCGACAAGAAATTCGCGTCCGAGGCGGCGAAGCAGGGACTGAAGAACCTCAAAGGTCACCGTTCGGTCGGCGGTATGCGCGCGTCGATCTACAACGCGATGCCGATTGAAGGCGTCGAGAAACTCGTTTCCTTCATGAAGGTCTTCGCCAAAGAGAACCCCAAGGACTGATTTTTGACCGGGAAAAGAGGAAAGACAATGAAAAACATTCTTTTGATGAATAAGATCGCGAAGGTCGGGACCGACGTCTTCGACCGCAGCGAATACGCCGTCGGCGACGCGGTGGAAAGCCCCGTCGCGATGATGGTCCGCTCCGCTTCCCTGCACGAAACCGAGTTCGGTAAAGAACTGCTCGCCATCGCCCGCTGCGGCGCCGGCGTCAACAACATCCCGGTCGACCGCTGCGCCGAACAGGGCATCGTGGTCTTCAACACCCCGGGCGCCAACGCCAACGGCGTGAAGGAACTCGCCATCTGCGCCCTGATGCTCGCCTCGCGCGATATCGTCGGCGGCGTCGAATGGGCGAAGACCCTGACGACCGACGTTGCGAAGTCGGTCGAGAAGGGCAAGAGCGCCTACGGCGGTTGCGAGATCGCGGGCAAGACGCTCGGCGTCATCGGGCTCGGCGCGATCGGCGGTCTGGTCGCCAACGCCGCCCACCACCTCGGTATGGAAGTTCTCGGCTGCGACCCCTACATCACGGTCAACGCCGCGTGGTCGCTCTCCCGCTCGATCGAGAAGGCGGCGACCTACGACGAGATCTACGAGAAGGCTGACTACATCACCCTTCACGTTCCCGCCACCCCCACCACCAAGAACATGATCAACCGCGACACCATCGCCAAGATGCGCGACGGCGTTCGGATCATCAACCTCGCGCGCGCCGACCTCGTCGACGCCGAGGCCCTGAAAGAGGCGCTCGCGTCGGGTAAAGTCGCCGCGTACGTCACCGACTTCCCCACCGAAGCGACGCAGGGCGTCAAGGGGATCGTCAGCATCCCGCACCTCGGCGCCTGCACCGAAGAGTCCGAGGACAACTGCGCGATCATGGCGGCGCACGAACTGGACGAGTTCCTCAAGACCGGTAACGTCAAGAACAGCGTCAACTACCCGAACGTGCAACTGCCCGTCACCCCCGGTACGCACCGCCTCTGCGTGATGCACAAGAACATTCCGAACACCCTCTCCTACATCACCTCGCAGGTGTCGGCGTCGGGCATCAACATCGAGAACATGGCGAACGGCTCGAAGGGCGACTACGCCTACACGATCGTCGAGACCAAAGAGAAGGTCAAGGACGAGACCGTTGCCCTGATTGAGAATAACGCAGATTTCATTCGCGTCCGCAACATCTGACCGTCGACAAACGGACAGTACCGACAACAAAACAAAAAGGCACCGCCGAACGGCAAACCGTTCGGCGGTGTTCTTGTTATATTGAATCAGGCGTTGTTCTTGCGTTCCGCAAGGCGCTTTTCGATATCCGAGAGCGAGAGCCCGTACTTGTTCGCGATGTCGCGGGCGTAACTCTTGCCGTCGGGTTTGGCGCGCACGATCTTGAAACTCCGGCGCCCCTCCTCGATCCCGGCGACCAGCGTATCGACCGGAACGCCGCCCGCAGCCCGGATCTTTTCGTTCACCTCGGGGACGGCGGCGGCGAGTTCGTGCAGGTGGGTCGAGAAGATCCCGCGGCAGCGCGCGACGCCGAACCCGGTCAAAATCTCCTGCCCGATATACGACGCCTCGTACGCCCCGGTCGACGAAAGCGACTCGTCGAGCAGGATCATCGAGTTCTCGGTCACGGAATCGAAGATCTCGCGCAGCCGCGCGCACTCTTCCCCGAGCCGCCCCTTGTCGATGGTGTCGTCCGCCCCTTCGGGAAAATGCGTGTAGATGCCGTCGACCGGGCTGATCACGGCGGATCTTGCCGGAACGCGCAGACCGAGTTGCGTCATCGCCTGCGCAAGTCCGACGGCGCAGGTCACGACCGATTTCCCGCCGCGGTTCGGTCCCGTCAGGACGTAGATCCGGGCGTTTTCGTCGAACGCAAAATCGTTTTCGACGATCTCCTCTTCGATCCGGAGCGCCACGTCGGGGTTGTAGAGCCCCTCGGCGGAAAAGTCCTTGTTCTGCATGGGCGAGAGCGTCGGCACGACCACGGGATACCCCCGGTCGGAGAGCCGCTTCATCAGCGCCGCCCCCCGCGTGACGAACTCGATCTCGGGCAGAAGCCGGAGGATGAAATCGGTGTTTTCGATCACGTATTCGCCGACGATATTCCGCCACGACTTGACCGACGAGCGGAACACGTCCTCAATCGCCGCGTTGAACGCGCCGATCAGCGCCTCGCGGCGGTTGTCGGACTGCCCTTTTCCGAAGGGCGTCAGCGCGGCGATGCAGGTCATCGCGTCGTTTTTGAACGAAAGGCGCAGGATCTTGTCGAGCACCTTTTCCGAGCGGAAGGGTTCGGCGTTGACCGAGAGCACCCCCGCCTCGGCGGGACGGAGTTCGGCGTCGAGGTTGACGCCGACCGTGATGCTCCGGATCTCGCGCACCCGCGAGGAGAGTTGTTTCAGACGGTCGTTCAGATCCTTGTAGTACTCGCTCTCGGCGTACTCCGAAATGAAGGACGAAAGCGTCCCGAACGCGGGGCTCTTGATCTTGTCTTTGACGGGGGCGAGCCCCTTGTGGAGCAGGTCGATCACCGCGATATAGAGTTCGATCTCGGTGATGCTGTACAGGTACGATTCGCCCGACGAAGAACCGAGATCGCGGTCGAGCCGGCGCAGTTCCGTGATATCCGAAAGCAGCGGCACGACGTCCGAGAGCGTCTTGCCGAGTTCGGGGATCGAGAGAAGATCCTCAAAGGTCGCCTCGCGGTAGCGGATCACCTCGGGCTCGTAGGTGAAGAACCCGACGGGCGAGCCGTCGCGAAGCCCCAGAAGCCCGGTCAGACCGATCTCACGGCACACGCTGTCGCGCACGTCGGGACGGTTCCGGGGATCGGTATGGCGCTCCTTCGCCGCGGCGTCCGGCCAGAGCAGACTGATGAACGGTTGATCCATGTTTCCCTCCGCGATCGGTTCCCCGGCTTTGCCGGGACCTGATCGACTATACTATTATCATTATTAAAAGAAAAACGAAAGGAATGCGGGGGGATCCCCCGCGCTCTCACATGAAGATCGAGATCAGGAAAACCCGTCCCGGCGCCTCCCTTCCCGTCTACTCGTCCGCTCTGGCGGCGGGGGCGGACCTCTGCGCCTGTATCGGGGACGAAGTGCGCATCCTGCCGGGCGAGACCGCGATGATCCCGACCGGGATCGCCGTTGCCATTCCCGCGGGCTACGCCGGATTCGTGTACGCGCGCTCGGGGCTGTCGGTCAAGATGGGACTTGCCCCGGCGAACAAGGTCGGGGTGATCGACGCCGACTACCGCGGCGAGATCCTGGTTTCCCTCTACAACCAGAGCGGACAGGTGCGTACCGTCGCGCCGGGCGACCGGATCGCGCAACTCGTGATCCAGAAGGTCGAGACCCCCGTCTTCGAGGAGGTCGACGAACTGCCCGACACCGAACGCGGCGCGGGCGGGTTCGGCTCCACCGGAAGATGAAACTGCACAAGATCAAAAGTCCCGTCGACCTGCACACTCCGGCGCAGCAGGCGTACCTTGCGGACGTTTACGAGAACTGCAAGGACTATACCGACGGCTACGCCGCAAACGACGCGCCGCTGCCCGTGTCCCTCTCGTGGG
>CACYZS010000042.1 GCA_902778985.1 uncultured Ruminococcus sp. | reverse complement strand
TCTCGTCGAAGCAAATCCCCTCCTCGTCCGCCATCCGCTTCCACGCCCGATAGTGGCAGCGATCGGTCGAAACGATCACGCCGTCCAGGTCAAACAGTACCGCTTTGATCATCTTTTTCTCCTATCAGGGAATAATCAGCGCCTGGGTTCCGACCTCGCCGATATAGTCCCCGCTTCTGAGGATTTTCGCGACGTCGAAGGAACTCTTGGGCATACTCTTCGTCCGGATCGCCGAAACGGCGACGTCCCGCCCGCGCAGGAAATGGAAGTCGGAAGCGACCAGCCGGATCCCGATCCCGTTTTTCTTGGCGTAAAGGTTCGCGACGGCGTTGCGGGAACGCTGACCGGGGTGCATATTGAAGGTCTCGATCCCGTCAAGGAGAGCCGGATCGACCTCCACCATCCCGTCGCGGAAGGGGTGCGCCTGCAGAAAAACGCTGTCGGGCATCGCGTAATGCTTGCGGAAGTATTCGACGCCCTCCGGCAGCAGACGGTAGATCTCGGGCAGCATCTCCTCGCGCAGCCCGTAGATCAGGTAGTCGTTGTTATTTTCGGTAAAGCGGATCTCGGCGCCGAGGAACACGGCAAGACCGTATTTTTTGCCCTCCTCGACCGCCGCGTGATAGTCGTTCAGCCAGACGGCGATACCCTCCTCGACGCTGCGCCCCCGCATACAAGTCGAGTAATCGTAGATGAAGTGGTTGGTCAGCACCACGCCGTGATAGCCCAGTTCCGCGTAGGTTCTGACCAGATCGGGGACCGACACTTCGCTGCACCCGCTGGCGGGATTCGAGTGCGCGTGGAGTTCGAGTTTGTACTTGTATTCTTTTTCGAGTTGCGATTTGATCTCTTGCGCGTTCATCGTCCGTTCCTTTATTCTACAGTAATCTCTTGTCCGTTGGATTTGATCGTCAGGGCGTCGCCGCGGAGCAACCGATAGTGCGCGCCGGTTTGATCGACCTTCACCTCGAGCAGCCGTCCGCGCCAGAGCAGCCGGAAGCGGTAGGAGTTCCACTTCTCGGGCAGGACCGGTGCAAACGAGAGTTCGCCGTCGTCAAGCCGCATCCCGCCGAAGCCGAAGACCATCGACATCCAGGTCCCCGCCATATTCGCGCAATGGTAGCCCGCGTTGACGTTGGCGTGGTAGTCGTCGAGGTCGAGGCGCGAGGTGGTCATAAAGTACTTGTAGGCGACGTCGTGATAACCGATCGCGTCGGCGACGATCGAGAAGATGCATGCGGAAAGCGAGGATTCGTGCACCGAAACCGTCTCGTAGAAATCAAAGTTGCGCTTCATCTCCTCGCGGGTGAAGTAGTGGGAGAGCAGGAACATCGCGAGGACGAAATCCGCCTGTTTCGACACCTGATGACGGTAAACGACGATCGGGTGATGCTTGTCGAGCAGGGGGAACTCGGAGAAGGGGGTATTTTCGATATCCCACCGCTTTTTCGAGAGGAAACTGTCGTCCTGCGGATAGATACCGCGCGTTTCGTCGTAGGGGATATAGGTATTGTCGATCGCGCGCTGCCATTCGGCGGGCTCTTCGTCCGCGAGGTCGATCTTCTTCGCCAAAGCAGCGTACTTGCCGGGCATCTTTTCCTTTAAGAACGCGACGGCTTCGACGGCGTATTTCATATTTTCGCGCGCCATCATATTGGTATAGCAGTTGTTGTTGACGAGGACGGCGAACTCGTCGGGACCCGTCACGCCGTTGATGCAGAACTTGCCGCCTTTGTAGTCGATATACTCGCCGAACTCCACCCAGAAACGCGCCGTCTCGACGAGGATCTCGGCGCCGTAGTCGGCAAGGAACCCGTCGTCGCCCGTCGCCGTGACGTACTGATGGACGGCGTAGGCGATATCGGCGTTGATGTGGAACTGGCAGGTCCCGGCAAGAAAGAAAGCGCTCGCCTCGCGTCCGTTGATGGTCCGCCACGGGAAGCAGCAGCCCCGCTTCACCGAGAGCACCCGCGCCCGCTCGCGCGCCTGATCCAGCGTGTTGTAGCGGAACATCAGGATCTGTTTCGCGATCTCGGGGCGCTCGAAGTTGAAGAAGGGGGTGACGTACATCTCGGTATCCCAGAAAACGTGTCCCTCGTAGCCCTCGCCCGAAAGCCCCTTCGCCCCGAGACTCGTCTTCCCGTCGCGTCCAGGCGACTGGAGCAGGGCGAACTCGTGCCAGCGAAGCCCCTGCGAAAGCAGGTCGTCGCCGTCGATCTCGATGTCGGCGTTCTCCCAGAACTCGTCGAGGTACTTTTTCTGCGCCGCCGCGAGCGCGGCAAAACCCTCGCGCGAAAGGTCGGAAAGGACCGTTTTCGCCGCGTCGTAGAGTTTTTCCTCCGGGAAATCGCGGGTGGTGACGTAGGTGATATACTTGGTCAGCGTGTAGGTCTTGCCCCTTCGCGCCTTGAAAGCGAAACGGGTCGAGACCGTGAACTCGTCGTCCGTATTTTCACGCGCCGCGTCAAAGTCGATCTCGTTTCGCATCGCGGTCACGATCCCGATCGCGGTGTTCTTCGACCTCTGCCGAAGCGCGATAAAGGCGCCGTCGACCTTCCGATCGACCGGCAGAACGACCCGCCCGTAGGGGCCGTAGTCGATGCGGGAATTGTTCTCCTTGGTATTGTTCTCAACGTCTCCGTCGATCAGGGAGATCAGAACGATCTCGCCGTCGAAATCGATCGGGGTGACCGCGTATTCGATCGCAGCGGCGTACTTGTTTGTAAGCGAGACGAGACGGGTCGAGCGGATCTCGACCGTCTTCCCCTTCGGCGACGTCCAGCGGACGAAGCGCGAGAGCGTCCCGGCTTTCATATCCAGCACCCGTTTCGCCTCATCGAGTTTTCCCTCGAAAAGACTGAACTCTTCGCCGTCGACCGAGAGACGGATGATCTTCGCGTTCGCGACGTTCAGCATCGTCTGGGTCTTGTCGGCGAATCCGTAAGCAGTCTCGCCGTAGCGGATGGTCTCGCTCTCGTAGAACCCGTTGACGAAACTGCCCTCCATACCGAGACCTTTCGGCAGTTTGTACCCCTCCTCGAACGTGCCGCGCATCCCGATATAGCCGTTCGAGAGGACGAAGACCGTCTCGTTGCGGTAGTTGTTTTCGGGTTTGAACGCGGGTTCGGTGATCTTCCAGGGTTCGGTGGGGTAAATGGGTTTGATATCCTTGATATTTTCGATCATTTCGTTTTTTCTCCCGTTTGCTCGAAAAACAGCGTGCCGACGTTCCAACCGGAGAGCGAGGGCATCAAAACGATCCCTCCCGTACCGACCGAGACGGTCGCCTCTTTTCCGTATTGTGCCAGATAATGCGCGGTCGTCCCCGCGGGGGCGGCGACCCGGAGGCGGTATTCCCCGCTCTCGCCGGGGGTGCAGTTGACCACCCCGACCGAGGCGAGTTTTCCGTCGGGGGTGACGCGGGGCAGGATCAGCGCCGAGAAGCCGTCGATCATCCGCGCCGAAAGGGGTTTCCCGCCGATATACTCGACGGCGTTATAGATCTGATCCCTCCGCGCCGTGCCGACGGTGCGGTTCCAGAGATCGAAGCCGAAGACCGCCCACTTCGCGCCGCCCGAGGTCGTGATGATCGCCGTCGCGACGGCGTCACCGTTTTCGGCGCCCGCCCCGACCGCCAGATACCGCCCGACGACCTCGACGCCACGCCCCGTTGCGTCGATCCGGTATCCCTCGCGTTTGCCCGCGAACTTACCGTCCCAGACGCGGCGGGTGATCCCCGCGTTCACGGGATGGTCCGCCGCAATCTCGTTCAACCGGAGCGTGTCGATCCGCTTGACCGAGACCGGAAATTCAAAGCCGCGCGCGGCGAGCCGTTCGATGGTTTCGGCGTCGGTCAGCAGGGGCTTGCCGAGCAATTCCCGGACCGCCTCGTCGGAGAGCCGGTCGGCGTCGGAACCGTGCAGGATCTGTACGCCGTCGGTCGACTCGCGGTAGCAGAGCGGCAGACCGATATAGCGGATCACCGATTCCTCCGCCGGATCGCACTCCGCATAGTCGAAGGGAATCTTCGAGCGGTACGCCCATTTCCCCTTGAGAAAGACGGCGTTGACCCCGTCCTGAACGCTTCTCTTATTGGTTTCGGCGATCTTTTCCCAGTAGGGGCGGTGGAGCGAGAAGAACTCGAACTCGCGGCGGTAGAAGGAGGCGTCCTCGTTTTCGTCCATCATCATCGCAAAACTCATCGCCGTCGCGCCGAGCGAGAGGTAAAGGGTCGATTCAAAACAGGTCCCCGCCGCGCTCTTGCCGTAGGCGACGTAGGGGAGATTTTCGATCTCGGGACGGATATCGGAGACCGTTGCGGGCAGTTCGCGGTTCTGCCGCTCGATCTCGCCGCCCTTCTTGACGAAGGCGCGCAGATCGTGGTCGGTATAGGCGCCGCCGCCGGGACGGGAGAGCGACGGAAGACCGGTCACGCGGGTAATGATCTCGTGCAGATAGCGGTTGCCCGTATCCCCGATAAACCCGGTCATGGATCCCTGCTGAAGCCCGATCCGCGTTTCGGGCAGTTCCCGGTGGATCAATTCGCAGCACTCGGTCATAAAACTCGCAAGTCCCGCTTTGGTAAAGTCGATGAACGCACGACGGCAGGCGATATCCCCGTCGTTCAGTTCGGACACGAGTTCCTCCCGCGTAAACGTCCTGCCGTACTCGCGCCCGAAGGCGGCGACGCAGTCGTCGCAGAAACAGCCGAAGGTGACGGGAATATGGTGGTTGGGACGGAAATCGTCGTCGAACCAGATCGCCGCCGGCTTGATCGGCAGATACGCCTCGATCGACGAGAGAATATAGTCGCGGAAGACCCGGTCGCGCCAGCAGAAGGAGTGGCGCGCGACGGCGCCGTCCCATCCGACGAGGTTCCGCACGGGCGAGCCGGGATAGACCAGCCCGGAGCAGTCGCGCTTGGCGATGTATTCCCCGTGTCCCACCGTGTTGCTGATCTGCAGAGAAACGCGGATCCCCGCCCGCCGGAACTTCTCGGCTTGCGGGAGGATCTCTTTTGCGTACGCCCGATGGGTTTCGGGTTTCGGATAGCCGTAGAGCGACGCGAACCAGATCTCGTCGCAGGATCCGGGATTGTCGCGGATCATCGAGAGGAGCCGGTCGATATAGGCGTCGTCGGTCTGATGGGGCTTGCCGAGGCGTTGTGTCAGCATTTCGTTTCCTTTCGCCCTTTTCGGATCATTTGAGTTGAAGCGTCAGTTCGGCGGGGATCAGTCCGTCCGCCTCCGCGCGGAGCGTCAGCGTCCCGGGGACGTCGCCGACCTTGACGGCGACGGCGACCCTGCCCGCCCGCATCCGACGGTCGGGCGAGGGGACGGGGGTATGGTCGGAGACGTCGGAACCGGTTCCGACGATCCTGCCGAGCCGGTTGGTGCAGAACCGCACGAAGGGGGCGGCGTCGGGAACCTCGACCCCGTCGGCGTCAAGCGCGGTGCAGGTGAAGAGCGCGACGTCGCGCCCGTTTGCCGCGTCGACCGGATTCTCGAGTTTCAGGGCGAGCGAAACCGCCGCCCCGGTCGTCCTGACCGCGTCGCCCGCGACGGGTCTTCCCCCGACGTAGCCGAGCGCCTTGACGCTTCCCGGCGCGAAAGGCACGCTCCACTCGGCGTGTCCCGGACGGTCGATTTTGACCCGCCCGAACGACTTGCCGTTGACGAAGAGTTCCGCCTCTTCGCAGTTGGTGTAGGCGACGACGCGGATCGGCTGTCCTTCCCTGCCCGTTTGGTTCCAATGCGGCAGGACGTGGATCAGGGGACGGTCGGAAATAAACAGGGTCTGGTTTTGATAAAAGGCGTCTTTCTTCTGCATAAAGAGGTCGATCGCGCCCGACTGCGAACAGAGCCGCGGCCAGAGGCACTCGCCGCGATGCTCGAAGGCGATCCATTGATAGCCGCCCGAGACGTAGGGATGATCGCGGAAGAACCGCCACATATTCTCGCGCCCGATGAACCACTCGTTGGTGTCCTTATCGACCGCGTTGAAGTAGCCGCGAACGGGATCGTCGTCCCCGTACCAGCCGCGCGTCGTTCCGGTGGCGCAGCACTCGGAGGCGAGGATCATCTTGCCGGGGTGTTTGGCGTGTACGGCGTCGTAGTTCCAATGATTGTAGTTGATCCCGATCACGTCGAGGTCGTCGTAGACCGTCGCCTTGTCGGGGTCGTTCGAGACGGCGCAGGTGATCCAGCGGGTCGGGTCGAGCCGGCGGATCGTTTCGATCATCCGGCGGCTGATCCGCCGCCCCGAATCGGTCGTCTGCTTCGGTTCCTCGTTGCCGACCGACCAGAAGAAGACCGAGGGACGGTTCCGGTCGCGCTTGATCAGCATTTCAAGTTGTTTCAGCCCTTCTTCGGTGGATTCGAACCAGCGCGTTTCCGCCATCACGATCAGACCCGCCTCGTCAAGGGCGTCCATCGTCTCGGCAGAATGGGGATAATGCGTACAGCGGTAACCGTTCGCGCCCATCTCCTTGATGAGCCCGATCTTGTATTTGCGGATATTGTCGGCGACCGCCTTGCCCGTCAGCCCGAAGTCCTCGTGCGCGCAGACGCCGTTGATGAAGGTCTTTTTCCCGTTGACGGTAAAGCCGGTTTCGGGGGTGAAGGAGTAATAGCGGAAGCCGAACTTGGTTTCGTAGACGTCGGTCAGCGTCCCGCCGACGTAGACCTTTGACGTCGCGCGGTATTGGAAGGGATCCTCCACGCTCCAGAGCCGGGGAGACCCGACCTCGCCCGAAAGGGTGACGTCGCCCTTCGTCATCTGGGCGAGCGCCGTTTCGCCCGAAAGCGAAAGCACCGTCCGGAGCCCGTCGGTGATCTCGGTCTTGACCGTCAGATCGACCTTTTCACAGCGGTCGTTGCGGACGGTGTTGACGACGGTCAGATCCCAATGATCCCCTTTATATTCGGGGCGGACGCAGACGCCCCACAGATCGAGGGCGACCCGGTCGGTCTTGGTCAGCCAGACGTGGCGGTAAATGCCGGCGCCCTCGTACCACCAGCCCTCGTGCGAGGAGGTGGCGTCAACGTAGACCGCGAGGACGTTTTCGCGGTCGAACTCGACGTAGTCGGAAATATCGATCTCGAAGGAGGTGTAGCCAGAGAAATGATGCCCCATCAGGCACCCGTTGAGGTAGACCGTCGCCCGCACCGCGACCCCGTCGAAAAGGAGGCAGATCCGTTTTCCCTTGTCGTTTTTCGGAAGCGAGAAGGTCTTGCGGTACCAGGCGTTCTCGTACTTGAAATAACCGAGCGCCGAGTTGTTCCGCTCGTCCGGCGTCCCGCCGATGATATAATCGTGCGGGAGGGTGACGTTCTCCCATTTTTCCGGCGTAAGTTCGTGCTCGGTCGAATAGTCGTCGCTGTTTGCGACGTAGTGCAACGAGGCGGGACCGATCCGTTTCCGTTCGGTCTTCGCCTGCATATAAACCGGTCCCTTGTCAACCGGATCGGGAACGGCAATATCGCCGAGATGAAACTTCCAACCGTCGTCGAAGAGGATCTTTTCTCTCATCGCGTTTCTCCTTTGCGTTGTTTCGGGGACGTTCAGATCCGATCGGTTTCGAGATTCGGGAAATACTTGCAGAACTCGCGGATCTCACGGGTATAGTCGCCCGCAATCTCGGTGAAGTGATGGATATAGGGTCCGTCGATGATCCGATCCTCGATCTTCTGCAGATCGTCGAACTTCACCCAGAGGTAGGTTCCGTGGGTCGCGGGTCCCTCGGTCGTCTTTCCGACGAGGGGCAGAATCACGTACCTTCCGCTCTCCTGATCGAGCCGCGCGACGGTGTAGACGCCGTCTTTGGCGCGGAACCACGACCGCTGATTGACGAGCCTCGCCGTCGATCCGACGCCGCTCTCGGCTTTTTGAGAAAGCGGGAAGGGTCCGCAATGCCAGAGCAACTCGGCGTTTCTGTCTTCGGGGTGGCGGACGGTGAACTCGCCGAAGAGCGGTTTGCCCTCTCCGAGGGTGGCGCTCTTCAGAAGGATCATCGTGAGCAGGCAGTGCATATCGCTCTCGCAGGAGACGAGATAGCCCATATCGTTCAGGATCGAGTAGACGGTGCAAGGGGCGAACCCGTCGAACATCACGGGGGTCGCCGTCCAGCACTCGGCGGAGATCGCGTCGAGATCGAACTCGGTATAGAGTCGTTTCAGCGTCACGGCG
>CACYZS010000041.1 GCA_902778985.1 uncultured Ruminococcus sp. | reverse complement strand
GTCTCCCGAAGGCATGGTTTCGTGCGTGATCGGTTTGTAGTACACGCCGGCGGGATAGTTCGCGTTGAGGTTGTAGAGCGGATAATTGAATTCCACTTTCTTCTGGAATTCACGGCCGCACGTGACCGAGTAATCCGTATAGGAAAATTCGACGGTTTTCCCGCTCTGTGCTTTCCGGTTTTCGAGACGCAACCCGTAGACGTACCGTCCGTTCGGAATGTCGGTATAGTGTAGCGTATTGCCATCGCTCGATACCGTAGCGGTGAAGAGCATATTGCTGTCGGCTTCCGACGCATCGTATTCTTTGGCAAGTTGTGCGATCGGTTGCCCGTCGAGGTAGAGCATGGTGGTCATCCGGTACTTGACGACGTAAGTATCGGTGCCGTTGTTGGTGATTTTTTGACTCCACGCGTCCTCGTGGATCCGGACGCCGATCCGGTGCCAGCCGTACTCGCCGATAAAGGCGCATTGATCCCGGGTGGGGTTCTGCAGGTAAAGTCCTTCTTTACCGTAGTCGACGATGGAATAGGTACCGCCCTCGAAACCGCCGGCGTAGGGAACCCACATATCGGTTACGTTGTTTGCAAAGTTGAGATAGAACGCACTGGCGGCGTCTCCGCCGCCGCTGTTGGCGATGCGGCCGATGCCCATATACGCTCTGTTCAGGTTGGCGAGCGACTTGTTCCAAAGGAAGGAAAATTCGATCAGAAGGTCGTTGCCCTTGTTATCGTTCGACGCGTCCGGATAGAAGTGTTTCGCGCCGTTCTGGAGCAGCGTAGTGTAAATGTTGGTCTTCTTTACGTAGGTTCCGCTCGAACTGCTCGTAAAGGTCTCGGTCGTGACCGAGGGACTTACGTATTCGGTCTTGTTGTCACGGTTGCAGACGCTGCAGTGACCGACTCTCGTCCCCGGCTCGGTAAGCGAGACGGCGCTCGTCGTCGAAACGGGGTTCGGTACGGTGTGCGCGTGCCCGAACATCCGGCAGACCGTCGTGCAGATCACGTCTCTGCTGTAATAGTACTTCCCGGAGGAGTCCTTGACGTACGCGCGGACGTAGTAGGGAACGTCGTGTTGCGTGTGCCAGATGTTCCCGATCTTGAACAGCACCCATTTTCTGCCCGAAATGGCAGGATGATCGGTGCCCATACTGTTCTGGAACCCGTTGATCTTGTAGTTGTTGATCTGGCAGTCGTCCTCGCCTACGACCGGGGACTGGACGGTGTTGGAATAGACGATCCCGTATTCCGCGTAACCCGTCGAATTGACCGAGAACGCGAACCGGAGATTACCCTTATTGTCCGTGACCGCTTCGTTGGCGTAGGGCTCAAGGAGATAAAGATTGCTGATCTTGTTTCCTGCGGGTGCGGCGGAACTCGCGAACGGGATCATGATCCCGATCAGAAGTCCCAAAAGAAGCAAACCGAGAAACAGGGGTAGGTACTTGCGTTTAATAGATAATTTTCGCATAGTCGATATCCTTTCTTTCAGTTTGTTTTCGGGCGTCCCCAAAACCGCAAAAGGGGATGCTCCGAAATTCATTATAGCATGATAACGATAATTTAACCATATCGTTTTATGCAAATTGCATTTCCTTTTATGCAAATACTCGTTCAAATTCGTAAAGAATAGTACAATTTACGAATTCACGTGTATATTTTCGACAATTTTTACCACGGACTGTAAAAAGGAACGCGCCCGCACGGATCTGTGCCGGAGGCGCGTTCTGTTACATTGTTCAGATTGCTCGCGAACTTTGCAATTATTGCTCTATTTCTCGCTCTAAGATCACGCCGGCGATCAGAGACGCGGCTCCCTCGCGGGTGAGCGGCGTCTTTCCGTCAAGCGACGCCAACTCGATCCCGCGGAGCAGTCCGCGCGCGTCGAGCGAAGCGACGGCGGCGCGGGCAGAGACCGGAACGAAGGAGAAGGTCTCCCCGACCGGGATCGCCGTTTTGTCGTTCGGGAGCGTCCGGTGGACGACCGTCGCCGCTTCGGACGCCGTGATCGGCGCGTCGAAATCGAATGTCAGACCGTTTCCGTCAAAGACGCCGACGATGATCCCGCGTTTCTGCGCCGTGGCGAGGTACCCCCGGATCGTGTCGGGGATCTCGGCGTCGTTGTCGAAGAAGGTGTGGTCAAGCCCCGCGCGCGGCGCGATCCCCGCCGCCTTCATCGCCATCACGACGAACTCGCCTTTGGCGACGGGTTCCTTCGGATCAAACAGGCGGCTGTCGCCCGCGACCCGCCCCTGCATGATGGATGCGGCGACCGCGATCAGCGCGTCGCCCTCGCGGGGAGAGCCGACCATATCGTCGAAGACGGTTTCGGTCGCGCGCCCTTTCACCGTGACCGAGACCGTTGCGATCCCGGAATAGTTCCCGTACTCGTCCCGCACGACGTAGCGGAAACGGTCGCTCCCGGTATACCCCTTTTGCGGCGTGTAGCAGTATTCGCCCGTCCCGGGATCACGGAGAATGACCGAGCCGTGCTCGGGAGAGGTCACGAGCAGATAGGTGACGCCGTCGCCTTCGGGGTCGGAGGAGAGCAGCGTCCCGTAGGTCCGCGTCCCGCTCTGCGCAGCGACGGAGAGGCGCGTTTCGGGGATCCCCGAGACGCTCGGCGCGCGGTTCGCCCCGTCGGTCAGGCGGATCCGGCAGGTCATTTCGACGCCCGAGCCCACCTCGGTCTTGAAGCGGAACGAACTTTCGGACACCAGCGGCGTCGCGGCGGTGAAGGTCAGGGAAGAGAGCGACGCTTCGGGAATGGTTTCGCCCTCTTTGACGCGGAACCCCGCGAGTTTGAGCGTCCCGGTCGTACTGTCGGGCAGTTCGGTGACGGTGATCCCCCCGATCCGGGAGAGCCCCACCGCCTGCCGGAAGTCGGCGGGCGAGAAGGAGAGCGGTTCGCCCGCGATTCCGCTCTTGATCATCGGTTCGGCGCTCGCAAGGCACGCGACGCCGCTCCCCATCTGCGAGGCGCAGACCGGGACCGCGACAAGTACGAGCAGGCAGAGCGCAAGCAGCAGGACAAGACGGTTTTTCGGTTTCGTTTGTTTCATGTTCGGATCCTTTCGGCGTTTGATTTGCCTCTATTCTTTTCCACCCCGGGGAAAAACATACGCCGAAAGCAAAAAAAGTCTCCCGCGCCCGCCCGAATTGCGCGCCGTCGATTGCAAAAGCCGTTTTCTTGTGCTATACTTATTAAAAAGTACGAAAAACGGCGGGAGAAAAAACATGGACCGGACCAAACCCCTTGCGATCGACCACGATCTGCATATCCACACGCAACTCTCTTCCTGCTCGCGCGATCCGGAGCAGACGCCCGAGCGCCTTCTGCGCTACGCCAAGGAGAACGGGTTCAAAACCATCGCGGTCACCGATCATTTCTGGGACGAAACGATCGAGGGCGTGAGCGACTGGTACCGCCCGCAGGACTTTGCCCACGTTTCAGAGTCGCTCCCGCTTCCCGAAGAGAAGGGGATCCGGTTCCTTTTCGGTTGCGAAGCCGAGATGGACAAGAACCTTCGCCTCGGGATCGCGCGCGAGACCATCGACAAATTCGATTTCGTCATCATTCCGACGACGCATCTGCATATGCGGGGGTTCACCATCGCGGAAGAGGACGATCCGCTGCCGCGCCGCGCCGCCGTCTACGTCAAACGGTTTGAAAAACTGCTCTCGGAGGATCTTCCGTTCCATAAGATCGGGATCGCGCACCTGACCTGTTACCTGATCGCGAAGAAGCCGTCCTACGCGACGCACGTCGAACTGCTCGATCTGATCCCCGACGCGACCTTCTACGACCTGTTCCGTGAGACCGCGAAGGTCGGTGCGGGCGTGGAACTGAACTTTCCCCTTTCCAGTTACGACGACGAACAGCGCGAGCGCGTCCTGCGCCCCTACCGGATCGCGCTCGACTGCGGCTGCCGCTTTTACTTCGGGAGCGACGCGCACCACCCCGACGCGCTCGATCGGGCGCCGGCGAACTTCCGCGCGATCCGCGACGCGCTGGGACTGACCGAAGCCGACCGCTTCGACCCGATCCCCTGACGGGTTTCTTCCATATTAAAAAAAGCCGCAACCTTTGCGGCTTTTTTTGATACGAAAAACGACCGGGCAAATCGCCCGGTCGTTTTTGCTTTCGGTCTTCCCGAGATTATCTCTTCGAGAACTGGGGTGCACGACGTGCAGCCTTGAGACCGTATTTCTTTCTTTCCTTCATACGAGGGTCTCTCGTCAGGAGTCCGGCTTTCTTAAGCAGGGGCTTGTAGGTCTCGTCCGCGGTCACGAGCGCGCGAGCGGCGCCGTGGCGGATCGCACCCGCCTGACCGGAAAGACCGCCGCCGCGAACGTTCGCCACGAGGTCGAACTTACCGATCGAATCGGTGGTCGCGAAGGGCTGGTTGACGATCAGTTTCAGGGTTTCAAGTCCGAAGTACTCGTCGATCGACTTCCCGTTGACGGTGATGACGCCGGTGCCGGGATAGAGACGAACACGGGCGACCGATTTCTTTCTTCTGCCGGTCCCGTAGAAATAGGGTTTTGCACTCTGATAGGTCATTGTTCTTCTCCTTTCGATCAATCAACGGCGATGGGCTGCTGCGCCTGGTGCTTGTGGGCTTCGCCCGCGTACACTTTGAGGCGGGTAGCGGATTTCGCGCCGATCGAGTTGTGGGGAAGCATCCCCTTGATCGCTCTCTCCAGCGCCAGTTCGGGACGCGTCGCCATCAGGTGACGGGCGCTCTCGGACTTCAGTCCGCCGATATAGCCGGAGTGACGGTAGTACATCTTCTTGTCGAGTTTCTTACCGGTCAGAACGGCTTTTGCCGCGTTGATGACGATGACGTATTCGCCGCAGTCGACGTGCGGGGTGAATTCCGGTCTGTGCTTGCCGCGAAGAATGGTGGCGGCGGCGACGGCGGTCTTGCCGAGCGGCTTGCCGGCGGCGTCGATCACGAACCATCTGCGGACGACGGTTTCGGGTTTTGCCATATAAGTGGACATTTTTCTTTCCTCCATCGGTATTACGGGCAGTCTTCGCCCTTTTTTTCGAACGGTGGTATTATAACACAGGGGAAACGGCTTGTCAAGGGATTTTTCAAAACTTTTTTCGTGAAATTGCGTTAGCATATTGCAAACTCTCTCAATCTCGCTCAATCTCGCTCAATCTCTCGTTTTCGCGATTGCCATGTACGGAAAACGCGTGGGGACCGCGTGCCGATCGGTCGCGTCCGACGCCGTTTGCACGCCGTTTTTACCCTTGCGGTCAATCGGGAGCAAGTGTTTGGCAATTTTGTATATTGTAAAAAGGAGATTTCCGTGGTACAATATAACCAACAAATCATTGAAACAAGTCAAAACCGTTAGATATTATGATCGGGAGCGCGCTTTCGCCCGCTCCGGAACAGGGGGACAATCGTTATGAAAAGAATCGTTGCCGGCTTGCTTCTTCTCGCCATGCTGCTGCCGACGTTCGCCGCCTGCGCCAAGCACGGCAAAACCGATACCACGGAGGTCCGACTCGGACCCGACGTGACGATCTACGGCGACGGGGTATCGCCCGCGCTCATTCTCGCGGCTTCGGTCTCGTCGACGGCGCGGGAATCCATTATGACGATCCGCGGTACGCTCACCACGCGTCTCGGAAAGACGCCGAAGATCGGTGCGACGTCGATCGTCGAGAAAGAGGGCGTCGAGATCGTCTTCGGCGATACGGACAGAGAGATCTCCGGACGTGCGAAGGCGCTGTTGCCCGCGCTTGAAGGCGACGAGGCGACCTACGTGATCTATTTTGACGAGGACGGCGCCGCGCTCGTCTGGAACCACCCGTACGGCGCGGAGATCAGCGTCAAGTATTTTTCCGACAACTACATGACCGCCGAGGTTTTGAAGATCCCGTCCGGGACCCGGTACGTCGGACATTTCTCAATTTCGGGATATGCGGAGGAACTTCGTTTGGCTGCTGAAGAAAAAGCGAGAAAAGAAGAAGAGGAACGTCAGGCGCGCGTCGAACGGGAGTTCGCGACGCGTTTCAACGTGATCACCAATCCCACCGTGCGGACGGCGGTCCAGGATTTCTACGAGACCTTCTACGAACCCGAAAAGATCATGCGCTGGTGGGCGGGGCTGTACGATCCCGAGATCGGCGGCTTCTACTACGCCAACTCGGCGCGCGACAACGCGGGCTACGGGGCGAACGCCTTCCTGCCCGATATGGAGAGCACCTGGCAGATCATCAACCGTCTGCGTCAGTTCGACACGGATCTCGCCCGGTACCTCGGTTCGGACGTCACGGCGAAGATCATCGAGTTCTATCAGACCAGACAGGATCCCGACGACGGGTACTTCTACCACCCGCAATGGGGCAAGGGCGGGGACGACAACCTGATGAGCCTGATGCGCCGCACCCGCGACCAGGACTGGGCGATCGCCGCGCTCGCAAACCTCCATTCCGCGCCGCTTTACCCGACTGCGCTCGACCGCGCGAGAAACACGACGTCGACTTTCGACGTGACGGTGCAGCGGCTGGCGTCCTCCGCCGGGCTGACCAAAACCGCGCAGGCTTCCCGCGTGTCCGCGAATTGGGAGGCGAACGAGGCGTCGGTCAAGTCTTACGTCAACAATCTGCTCAACACCCGGACCTGCGAGAACTGGTCGAACGAACTGGATACCCAGATCTCGACCTTTGAGGCGAAAGGCGTGATCGGGTACGTTCTCGACGTGCTCGACGAACGCGTCAATCCGACGTACGGTCTTTGGGTCTCGGGTTACGACTCGGCGCGCGACCTCTACTACAACCTGAAAACGTCGCCCTCGACCGAGGTGCCCTACGGGATCTTCACCAACACCTACAAGGTGATGAAGGTCTACAACGCGGGCGGCCGTCTCTTCAAGTACACGACCAAGATGGTCGAGAACGTCATCAAGGCGATCAACTCGAAGGATCCCGGCGCGCGCATCACCTACATCTTCAACCCGTGGGCGACGCTCGGCAACGTCCGGACCAACCTGCAAAACTACGGCTCGACGGCGCAACTCACCGCCTACGACCGCCTGATCAGCGAGAACATTATCGAAATGATCAACTCGCTGAAGAGTTCGCTCGGCATCTACAAGCACGCCGACGGTTCGTACAGTTATCTGCCGGACGGCACCTCGTCCCCGACCATCTACGGCACGCCGGTCTCGCTCGGGCTGAACGAGGGCGACGTCAACGCGCATAACCTGGTCATGAGTTTCGCGATGCACATCTGCAACACCATCGGCGTCGACACGATCCCGATCTTCAACGAAAACCACGGCAAACTGATGCAGGAACTGCTGAGAAGCGCCCCGAAGGTACCGAAGAAAGGCTCCGCGTCGCAGCAGCAGGAGGATGCCCCCGGCGTTCTCCGCGACTTTACGAGCGACACGATCGGCTCCGCGCCCAACGGGACGACGCAGAGCAGTTCCGACGATCCCGCGGTTCAGAACGGAACGACCTACAAGGTCGTCGAAGAGCAGGGGAACGCCTCGAACAAGGTGCTTGCGATCAATAAGAACACCGAAGAGAACGTCAACGGACGGCAACTCTACGTTCCGCTGCTCTCCGTAAGTGAAATGACGAATACGACCGTTCTGGAGATGGGTATGCGGCTCAACGTCACGAGCGACACCCGCTACGGCAACAGCATTTCCGGGAGCAACCCCAACATCATGCAGATCGGCTTTATGTGCCAGAACGATATCTTCTGGATGCCGACGCTGCGTTTCCAGAACAACGGTTACACGCTCATGACCGTGCAGTCCACCTCGGGCGGCACGACGGAGTACCCCGACAATCAGGCGAAGACCTTCCAGTTCGATACCTGGTACGAATTCACCTTCCGCCTGACCATCAAGAACTACGGGAAGACCAACGCCGAGTTCCGGGTGGAGATCCTGGTCGACGGACAGCCGTTCGGCACGTCGCAGAATTTCTACTCGAACAGCATCGCGTTCCAGACGGGGAAGACCGTCCGCGTGCGCTTCCAGCCGCAGATGCGGATCCACGCCCTGATCTACGTCGACGATATCAAGGCGACCGTAAAATAAAAAAACCGTTCCGCCCTCAACCGAACAGTAAGGAGAAGGCACGATGAAAAAGATCCTGTTCGTTCTGCTGATCTGTCTCTTTGCGCTTTCGTTTGCCGCCTGCAATAAGAAGACCGTTCCGTCCGTCGCGGACGAGGTCGCGTCGCTTCGCGATACGCTGACCGCCCGGCTCGGCGCGTCTCCCCGTGCGGGTTCCGACGCCGAGGTCGGGAAGACCGGCGTCGAGATCGTGATCGGCGATACGTCGCGTGCGATCACCGCCCGCACCAAAGAGTATCTTCCTGCGTACGCGGGGGACGACGTGGCGTCGTTCGTGGTCTTCTTTGACGCCGACGGCGCGGCGATCGTCTGGAACCACGAGGCGTCCGCCTGCGCAGGCGTTGCGTATTTCACCGAACAGTACCTGACCGGCTCGACCCTGAAGGTCTACCCCGGCACGTACTACGTCGGCGGGGTGTCGGTCTACGACTTCGAACAGGCGAGGGAGAAGGAACGGCAGACGCAGATTGCCCAAGCGTGGGCGACGCGTTTCGACGTCGTTAAGGATCCCGACGTCCGCGCGGCGGTCAAGGATTTTTACGAGAGCGTCTACGATCCCGAAAAACTGATCCGCTGGTGGGCGGGACTGTACGATCCCGAGCGCGGCGGCTTCTACTACGCCAATTCCTCGCGCGACCTGGACGGCTTTCTCCCCGATATGGAGAGCACCTACCAGATCCTTTCACGCGTCCGCGATTTCGTTCCCGATCTCGCCGACTTCCTCGGCGCTGATCTGACGGCGAAGATCGTCAAATTCTATCAGGATAAGCAGGACTCCGGCGACGGGTACTTCTACCACCCGCAGTGGACGAAGGAGCAGTCGCGCAAGAACGTGATGCGCTACTCCCGCGACCAGGACTGGGCGATCTTCGTTCTCGGCTGGCTCGGCGCCGAACCGCTCTATCCGACCGCGCTCGACCGTGCGGCACAGACCTCGGGGAGCGGCTCGTCGACGTCGTCCGATTGGCAGCCGAACGTGGCGTCGGTCACCTCGTACGTCAATAATCTGCTTGCCACCAAGTCCTGCGAGAGTTGGGCGAACACGCTCGAAACGCAGGCGACGACCTTCCAGGCGACCGGGATGCTCGATACGGTGCTCGACGTCCTTGACGCCCGGATCAGTAAGGAATACGGCGTCTGGGTGTCGGGTTACGACGCGGCGTCCGATATGTACTATAACCTGCGGACGAACCCCGAGACCGAAACGCCCTACGGGATCTTCACCAACGCCTATAAAGTGGCGAAGATGTACAACATCGCCGGGCGGCACATTCCGTACACCGACAAGACCGTCGCGAACGCGATCAAGGCGATCTGCTCGCGCGATCCCGGCGCCCGCGTGACCTACCTCTTCAACCCGTGGGCGACGCTCGGCAACGTCCGCGAGAACCTCGTCAAATACGGCAATGCGCGGGAAGTTCGCGCCTACGACAACGCGATCAAAGAGAACATCGTCGAAATGATCGACGCGCTCAAGACTTCGCTCGCGCTCTACCGCTGCCCGGACGGCTCCTACGGTTATCTGCAAAGCGGCTCGAACCCGTCGGTTTACAGCACGACGGTCTCGATCGGCGTCAAAGAGGGCGACGTCAACGGGAACAACCTGGTGGTGCTCTGCGCCGCGCACATCTGCACGGCGATCGGGCTTACCGATATGATCCCGATCTTCAACGAGAACCACGCCGACCTGATGTTTGATCTTTTGACCAACGCCCCGGCGATCCAAAAGAACGGGACGAACCCCGGCTACACGTACGATTTCACCTCGGATACGCTCGGCGCACTCCCCGCGGGCGCCAGGGAAGGCGCGGCGGCGGGCACGACCTTCCGGGTCGTGGAGGAACCCGGCAACGCGGGGAACAAGGTGCTCGAGATCAACAAGAACACCGAGGGCAACGTGGGCGGCGGCATCGTCACGCTTCCTCTGCTCAACGCGCCGACGATGTACGACAATACGGTCATTGAGTTCGGAATGCGGATCTGCGTTTCCGCCGACGCGCGCTACGGCAACGAGACCACGGGCGTCAACGCCAATATGCTGCAGATGCGGTTCATGTCGGATGATTCGCCCTTCTGGATGCCCACCCTGCGTTTCACGTCCAACACGAACCCGACCGACGGCTACCATCTCGTCGTCGGGAAGAACACCGCGTCCCCCATGTTCGAGTCGCCCGACGGCAGAACGAAGGTCTTCCGGTACGGCGAATGGTACCGGTTCACTTTCCGGCTCTCGATCAAGAGGTACGGCACGAACGACGCGAAGTTTAAGGTCGAGATCTTGGTCGACGGCGAAAAATTCGGGACTTCGACCTGCTTCTATTCCGGCGACACTTCTTCGCTTACCGCCGGGTCGATCGCGTTTGAAACGGGGAGGACGGTCAATCTCCGTTTCGCGCCGCAGATGCGGACGCACGCCACGATCTACGTCGACGACATCACGGCGTCCATGACGCGGACGGCGAACTGACCGCGAGAAACGATCATTACCTGCGCGAACCGCCGGTTCGCGCAGGGTACGCATACCCATTTTCGGAAAAACAGAGGAAAAAACGAATGGAAGAACGGCTTGCAAACGAGGCGAAAAACAAGGACGGAGAGGGACGTTTCGGCGTGATCCTTGATCTCCGCGTCCGCGCGGCGGTGAAGGGGTTTTACGAAAAATACTACGATCCCGAAAAGCAGATCCGTTGGTGGGCGGGGCTGTACGATCCCGATCTCGGCGGCTTCTACTACGCCAATTCCGCCCGCGATACCAAGGGGTATCTCCCCGATATGGAGAGCACCTACCAGATCCTCTGGCGCCTGCACGACTTTATCCCCGATCTTCCCGCTTTCCTGGGGGAAGAACTGACGCAAAAGATCGTCAGATTCTATCAGATAAAGCAGGATAAGGACGACGGGTACTTCTACCACCCGCAATGGACGAGGGAACAGTCGCGCGCCAACGTGATGCGTTATACCCGCGACCAGGACTGGGCGATCTTCGTCCTCGGCTGGCTCGGCGCGAAACCCCTCTATCCGACCGCGATGGAGCGGGCGGCGGAGCAGGGCGGGGAAACCACGTCCCCCGCCTGGCAGCCCAACGTCGCTTCGGTCACGGAATACGTCGAACGTCTGCTTGCAGAGACCTCTTGCGAACATTGGGCGAACCAAATCGAAACGCAGGCGATGACCTTCAAGGCGACCGGGATGATCGGGACCGTCCTCGACGTCCTCGACCGGCACGTCAACCCCGCATACGGTCTTTGGGTCTCGGGGTACGACGCGGAAAAGGACCTGTATTACAACCTCAAAGAGACGCCCGAGACCGAGACGCCCTACGGGCTTTACACCAACGCCTACAAGATCGCGAAGACCTACAACATCGGGGGACGCCGCGTCCCCTACGCGACCAAGACCGTCAAAAACGGGATCAAGGCGATCTGCTCGCGCGATCCCGGGATCCGCGTGACCTACATTTTCAATCCGTGGGCGACGCTCGGCAACGTAAGGGAAAACCTTGTAAACTACGGGACCCCCGACGAGGTCGCCGCCTACGACGCGATGATAGGGGAGAGAATCGTCGAGATGATCGACGCGCTCGGGTGTTCGCTCGGCAAATACCGGTGGGCGGACGGCTCGTACAGTTACCTGCAGCGCGGATCGAAGGAGACCATTTACAGTACGCCGGTCTCGCTCGGACTGGAAGAAGGGGACGTCAACGGCAACAACCTGGCGCTCCTCTGCGCCACGCACATCTGCACGGCGATCGGGCTTTCCGAAATGATCCCGATCTTCGACGGGACCCACGCCGAATTGATGCTTGACCTATTGAAAAACGCCCCGCCGATCAAGAAAAAGTAACTTCAAAGCAAAAAGGAAAAAGAGGTGAACCGCCGCCCGAACAATAAACCCGCGATCAAAAAAACCGCATCAGCGCCAAAACGTAAGGTAAGAATCCAAAAACCGCTGTTTGAAACCACGTTTATTATAGAGCACTGCTCTTAAAACAAGGAGGAAAACAGTTATGAAAAAGATCCTGACCGCTCTGCTCATTTGCGCACTGATGCTTCCGCTTTTCGCCTTGTACCCGCCGGGGGATCCCGCCGCCCCTGTCGAGGAAGTCGGACAGGGCGCGGTCGAACCGCTCGGTTCTTCCGACTACGACTGGGAGTCGCGCTACGGCGACTTTTCAAACGTTCCCGCTTCGGTTCGGAACGCGGTGATCGGCTTCTACGAAGATACCTACGATCCCGAGGCGATCGTCCGCTGGTGGGCGGGACTCTACGATCCCGATCTCGGCGGTTTCTACTACGCCAACTCGGCACGCGACACCGAGGGCTTTTTGCCAGATATGGAGAGTACCTACCAGATCTCGCAGCATCTGAAGGAACTCGCTCCGTACTACAAAGACCAAAAGAATCTCCGCCTTTTCTACGGCGAGACCTTGTCCAACAAGATCCGCCAATTCTACCTCGATATGTACGATTCCGCGACGGGGTACTATTACCATCCCCAATGGTCGAGAGAGGTCTCGAACGCCAACGTCATGCGCCGGACGCGCGATAAGGACTGGGCGAAAACCATGACCGGATGGCTGGAACCCTTGAACACCACGTCCACCTTCGACGTGACGGTTCAGCGGCTCGCCTCTTCCGCGAAACTGACGAAGCGGTTCTCCGAGAACGAGAACGAGTGGGGACCGGATACCGTGCCCGCGATCACGGCGTACGTCAACAATCTGCTCGCCACCCAGACCTGCGAGAACTGGGCGAACACCCTGCAGACGCAGGCGAAGCAACTGATCGAGGCGGATCTGCTCGGTACCGTCCTCGATCTGCTCGAAGCACGCATCAATTCGACCTATGGGCTCTGGACGACCGGCCGCGTCGGGAACACCAACGTCTACTACAACCTGAAAACGACGCCGACGGAAGAATCTCTCTTCGGTATGCTTACCTGCACGTATAAAGTGGCGATGCTCTACCAGGCATACAACGGGGAAATGGACCAAGCGGAGGATTGCCGTCCGATCCCCGAAGCCATGAAGATGGTCGAGCGTGCGATCGAGGGGATCAAGATAAACGATCCGGGCGCCCGCGTCACGTACCGTTTCAATCCGTGGGCGACGCTCGGGACGATCTGGGAAAATCTGCGGGATTGTCACGGGAGAAATTCTTCCGAGGTCTACGCGTATCTTGCGCGGATCTCCACGGATATCGTGACGATGCTGAACGTGACGAAGCAGTGCCTCGAGCCCTACCGGCACGCAGACGGTTCGTACAGTTTTCTGCAGTCCGGTTCGGCGGCAGTGGTGAACGGAACGCCGGTTTCGCTCGGCAGGAACGAGGGCGACGTCAACGCGACGAATCTGGTCCTCGGGCTTGCAAAACACATCTGCCACGCCGCCGGCGCCAATACGGTCGGCGTTCTGTGCCACGACGACGGCGAACTGATGCTGGAACTGATGGAGAACGCGCCGTCGATCGTAAAGATCCAGAAGCCCGATCTCACCTTTGAAAACGATTTTACAAACGATCCTTTGAACGAATTCCCCGAATACGCAGACGAGTGGAGCGGAGAATCTACGACCTTCCGGGTCGTGGAGGAACCAGGCAACACGTCCAACAAAGTCCTGAAGCTCGAAAAGTTCGACGAGGACGGAACTTCCGCCGGACTGATCGAACTTCCGCTCCTGTCGGCGCCTCTTGTCGACGACGGATCGGTGCTGGAATTCAGTATGCGGATCAAGGTCGCCGAGGGATCCCGCTTCGGCAACGGGGCGGGCGGCAGTTACGCCAACCTGATGCAGATCCGCTTTACCTGCGGCGGCAGGGCGTTCTGGATGCCTTCGCTGCGCTTCAACCGGAGTTCGAATACCCCGACCGCATACGATATCGTGGTCGGAAAGAACACGGGCAATAACGCGGAGCAGTTCGCGCTCGGCGAATGGCACGAGTTCACCTTCCGCTTGACCGTCAAGAACTATCTGTGCGATAACGCAGAGTTCCGGGCGGCGATTTACGTGGACGGCGAGTATTACGGAACGTCCAGATGCTTCTTCGATCCGAATCACAACGGGATCGACCAGGGCGACATCCAACTCGACCACGGTCAACCGATCCGCGTCCGCCTCGCCCTGCAGAAGAGAACGCACGCGACCGTCTACGTCGACGATCTGAAGGCGATCTATACGCGCAGCGACGTCTGCCGCAACTTCTCGGACGACGAACTCGGCGTTCGTCCCGCGAACACCACGGTGAACGCGCAGACGGGCACCACGTTCAAAGTGATCGGAGAGCCCGGAAACACGGGGAACAAGGTTCTCGAGATCAAGAAGGACACCGAGACCAACGTAAGCGGCGGAACGCTGAACGTACCGCTCTTCGACGTGCCGTCGATGAATAACGGAACGACGCTCGAGGTCAAGATGCGGCTCAACGTGACGGGAGAGACGCGCTACGGTACGAACAGTACGGGCGGCAACCGCAACCTGATGCAGATGCGATTCGCGTGCAACAGCACGACCTTCTGGATGCCGACGCTCCAGTTCGACCGCGGCTCGAACGCCCCAAACGGGTACTATCTCGCGGTCGGGAAGAACATCTCGTCCTATTACGCCAACTACGAGTTCCCGGACGATAAGGAGAACCTGTTCTGTTTCGACACCTGGTACGAGTTCACCTTCCGCCTGACCTTCACGCAGTTCGGCTCCGCCGGCGTCTTCTTCAAGGCGGATATCTACGTCGATGACGAATACTTCGGCACCTCGATCTGCTTCTACGCCGACGACGATTATTCGTCCTTCACCTCGGGTACAGTCAACTTTACGGAGGGGCAGACCTTCCGGATCCGCTTCAGCCCGCAGTCGAGAGCGCACGCACTAATCTACGTCGACGATCTCCGGGCAAGTTATCTGCACGACGACGCGTTCTTCGACTTCTCCGACGACACGATCGGTTCTCTTCCCGCAGGGGCGGTCGAAGCGGCGGCTTCGGGTACGACCTTCCAGGTGATCGATGAAGCGGGGAACTCCGGCAACCGCATCGTCGAGATCAACAAGAACACCGAGGCGAACGTCAACGGCGGAACCCTCACGCTCCCCGTTGCCGATATTCCCGAGTGGGACGACACGGCGATCCTCGAGATCGGGATGCGGCTGAACGTTTCGAGCGAATCGCGCTTCGGCAACAGCGCCACGGGCACCAACAATCACCGCAACCTGATGCAGATGCGCTTCATGTGCGGCAACACGCCGTTCTGGATGCCGACGCTCCGGTTCAGTACCGGTTCCAATCCGACTTCGGGCTACAAGTTCGTCGTCGGGAAAAACACCTCGACGACGTTGACCGAATCCCCCGACGGGCAGAGCAGGACTTTTGCGTTCGACACCTGGTACGAGTTCACCTTCCGCGTGTTCGTCAAGGATCTCGGCGGGAGCGACGCGCAGTTCCACGTCGATATCTACGTTGACGGCGAGTACTTCGGTACCTCGTACTGCTTCTACGCGACCGACGATTATTCGTCGCTCACGTCGGGAACGATCCTCTTCCGGGACGAATCCGTGTTGAAGATCCGTTACGCTCCGCAGATGCGGACGCACGCGCTGATTTACGTCGACGACGTTTCGGCGAACTACACGCGCGGCAACTGATCACGCGCGAGATTCCGACACTTACGCAAACTCGATACGCGTAACCAAACCGCCAAAGCAACCCGCGGGCGCCGCATTTCTGCGACGCCCGCTTTATATTCTTGGTCTCCCTCGCGCCGCGCGTTGTGCGGCGCGTTTTTTGGGGCAACACGTGATAGAAAAAAGCGGACGGTCGCCCGTCCGCTTTATGTTTTTATTTCGGTTTCACTTCGTACACCGTTACGGTGTGGTAGGTTTCGTCTGCCCGCAGGATCGCGCGCCCGTGATTGGGGCTGTCCGGCTCTTCCTGCGTCTCGAGGCAGAAGGCGGCGTGCTTGTGTTTGACCGCTCCCCCTTTGAGAAGCGGACGGTCGCCCGAAAGGAAGTTCGCCGTGTAGAACTGCACGCACGGCTGATCGGTGTAGACCGTCATCTGAAGTGCGTCTCCCGTCACGACGGCGGCGGGGGAGAGGGAGTATCCCGCGATGGGGAAGGGGGGTTTTTTAGTCAAAACGTAATTGTGGTCGTATCCGAACCCGGTTTCGGCGATGCGTTCGCCGATCGCGTGGGGCGTGCGGAAATCAAACGCAGTCCCCTCGACCTCGGGGCGGTTGCCGGTCGGGATCAGTTCGTCGTCGACCTCGGTGTAGGCGTCGGCGAAGATGCGCGCCACGTGGTTCAGAACGTCCCCGGAGCCGCAGCCGTTGAGGTTGAAATACGAATGGTTGGTCAGGTTGCAGACCGTGTCCTTGTCGCTCTTCGCTTCGTACTCGATCGAGAGGGCGTACCCGGTCACGCGGTAGGTCACCTTGACGTCGAGATTGCCGGGGTACCCTTCTTCCATATCGTCGGCGTGCAGCGTCAACACCAGCGTCGTGTCGTCTGCCGACTCGACCGCCCAGACCTTCCGGTCAAAGCCGATCACCCCGCCGTGCAGGTGGTTGTTTCCGTTGTTCTGCGCGAGTTTGTATTCCACACCGTTGAGGGTAAAGCGCCCCTTGGCGATCCGGTTGCCGTACCGCCCGATCAGAGCGCCCTGGTGCGAGTGGTCTTCAAAATAGTCCTCCAGCGTCGGAAACCCGAGTTCCACGTCGATCCCGTCGACGACGAAGCGCGTGATCGCCCCCCCGAAGGTAATGATCGATACTTCCGCCGCCCCGTCCGAGAGGGTGTATTCCTCGATCGCCGTCCCGCTCGGGAGCGTACCGAAGATCCGTTTGTTCATCTGTTTGTCCGCCTTCCTGTCGTAGATAGTTCCATTATACCGCCGAATACCGAAAAAGTAAAGGGTATCGAGAAATAATTATGCGCGCAGCGCAATTCACGGCGCGCAGCGCCAATTCACGCGACCAAAGGGCGCAATTCACGACGGCTTGCCGTCAATTCATTCGTTTCCCTCGTCCTCTCATTAGCGTAGCAACACATCA
>CACYZS010000040.1 GCA_902778985.1 uncultured Ruminococcus sp. | reverse complement strand
CTTCCCCGCTTTTTCTGCCGATCGGGTAATCGGCAATAAAACCGCCCCGCTCTTTACCCGCACCCGAAAGGAGAATTGCTATGCTCCGTTCAAAAATCCTATCCCTTTTCCTCGTCTTTTCGCTCCTGTTCGTTCTCGCGCTCAATCTCGTCGGCTGCTCGCACAAGATCGTCGCGATCGACCTGATGGCGGGGATCGAACCGAGGGCAAGCGCCGGTACGCCCGGGACCGTGTCAGACACGGCGGCGGCGACGGCTGCCGACTTTGCGCTCCGGCTCTACCGCGAGTCCTACGACGGCAACAACACCCTGCTCTCCCCGCTCTCTGTCTTCGTCGCGCTCGCCATGACGGCGAACGGTGCGAACGGGAACACGAAAACACAGATGGAGAGCGTTCTCGGCATGACGGTCGCGCAACTCAACGAGTTCTGCGCGGTCTACCTGAACTCTCTGACCGGAAACGACGACGTGAAACTGGCGCTCGCCAACTCGATCTGGCTGCGCGACGTCGAAAACTTCGCCGTCAAAGAGGCGTTTTTGCAAACCAACGCCGACGTCTACTCCGCCGGCGCCTTCCGCGCCCCCTTCAACGCGTCGACGGTCAAGGACGTCAACCAGTGGGTGAAGGATCATACCGACGGCATGATCGACAAGATCGTCGACGGCTTCACGAGCCAGGACGTGATGCTTTTGATCAACGCCCTCGTCTTCGACGCAAAATGGGCGAGTCCGTACACGCAGGAAACGGAGGTCAGAAAAGGCGACTTCCACCTCGAAAACGGAACCGTTAAGCGCGTCAAATTCCTCTCGGACACCGAGTCCCGCTATCTTTGTGACGGCGACCGCGCCGTCGGGTTCGTCAAGCCCTACGTCGGCGGGCGCTACGCCTTCGCCGCCCTGCTGCCGGCAGAGGGAACGCCGGTCGCGGACTACGTCGCGTCTCTTACCGGCGAAACCGTCATCTCGATCTTGCAAAACGCGCAGAAAGTCCCGGTCAAAACCGAAATGCCGAAGTTTGAAACGCAATACAAGATCGTTCTGAACAACGCCCTTTCCAAGATGGGAATGTCCGACGCGTTCGATCCGGACGCCGCAGACTTCACGGGGATCACCGAGTCCTTCCCCATGTTCTGGATCGACGAGGTCCTGCACAAGACCTGCATCGAGGTCGGCGAGAAGGGCACGCGCGCGGCGGCGGTCACCTCGGTCAGAGGCAAAGCGGGAAGCGCCGACATGGAAGAAAACGTCCCCCCGGTCATCCTCGACCGCCCCTTCGTCTATCTGATCCTCGACACAGAGACCAACCTGCCGCTCTTCATCGGCACGCTGAATAATCCGTGACGACGTGATCGTAGAAAAACGTAAAACGGCACCCGCGCCTTGTGCGCGGGTGCTTGCTTTTAGAACGGGGGTTGAAGTGACCATAGGCTGGGATTCGACGTTAGTGACGTGAAAACAGTCCGGTGGACTGTTTTCACAAGCGGTGTCACCCAAAGCAAGGAGTACGGGGCGGGTGGCACGACGCACGCCGCGGACGACTATGCGACGGGGACAGGGACGAAAGTGAAAGTGACCGAAGGGCTGGGATTCTACGCGCGGCGGTTTTTCCGCCGCGCTACCCGCCATTTCACGCCTGGCAAAAAGAAAAGGAAAACGGTAGTGGATGGCGTGAAATGAGAGTTTTCACGCCTCCGGCGCGAAAACTCGAAGGGTTCGAAGCCGACATCGAGACCAAAAAAACACCCGCGCACAAGGCGCGGGTGCTTTTTTGCGAAAGAGCGTACAAACGTACCGAAATCAAGGTAAGAAGGTACAAACGTAACGTGTTATCGGTTCGACAAACCGGAATTTATACAAAATACTCCAACAGTTTTTCATCAATCAAGGCAATCGGCTCTTTATTCTTCACATGACTGTATAGTGCGAGTTTTGTGATTTCTTCTTTATCTTTTATCATTTTATAAATATTTTCAATATTTAAGTCGGGTAATTTGATTCCATATAAACCACCAAGTTCTATTCGTTCATTCGGTGAGAAATAATCAGGTTTCATTAAAAATTTCATTGCTCCAAGATAAATAACTTCAAAGGAACCAAGCCCTAATTCCTCATTGCATTCTCTGATAATGCAATCTCTTGCTGTTTCTCCTTTCTCGATACAACCGCCGAATATCTCATATCTGTTTCTCCATTTATTCCAGCCTAAAAGGTAATCCTCACCTGTTTTTACAACAGCAAGACAATGTGTTAATAATGGATTTGTAGACAATTCATTTTCATCAGTTTGTTCAAACGAGATAAATATATTTCCGTCAGAGTCTTTGCAGATATAGCTTTCTTGTTTTGCATTCATTATAATTATCTTCTCCAATAAATCCCGATTTATCGATCTCTTTTTCTTTTTCAGTATAGCATAAAAATGTGAATTGTTCAATCCTTTAGCACGCAAAAAAGCCACGCGACAGGGCGGGAATCGAGTTATATTACCGTCTTTGACGGCAGTGATATTGTCCCTACGGGACAGTTATATTTTGCTGCAAGCAGCAAAGTGATATTATATTCGCCTTATAACTGCGCGGAGCGCAATATAACTCGTCTGAAGGACGAATATAACTGCAACGCAATATAACTCGCCGCAGGCGAATATAACTGAAAGAACCGTGATTTGGTAGACAAATCACGGTTCTTTCCATGGTGGAGATGGAGGGATTCGACGCGCGCCGTAGGCGCGCTACCCGCCATTTCACGCCTGACAAAAAGAAAAGGAGAACGGTAGTGGATGGCGTGAAATGAGAGTTTTCACGCCTCCGGCGCGAAAACTCGAAGGGTTCGAAGCCGCGCTTCGAACCCCCACCAAAACAGGGACGGGGTGCACTTGCGGCACCCCGTCCCTGCTTTGGTGGAGATGGAGGGATTCGAACCCTTGACCTTACGGATGCGAACCGTACGCTCTCCCAACTGAGCTACACCCCCGAAAAGCGGTCTTTGGTTTTGACCTTTTGCATTATAGCAGATTTTTTTCGGTTTGTAAAGGGGTAAAACGAAAAAAGCGAAAAAGTTGGGCGGGGCGGCGCCGAAAACGCCTTATTTGACAGGGTTTTCCCGCCGGTAGACGGTTTGATATCCGAGTTTCGCGTACCAAGCGGGAACGCCGGTGTCGTGGATATACGAATACCCGAAACCGCGCTCCTGTAAGATCGCGGTGCCGAGCGAGACCATTTTCAGTCCGATGCCCCGCCGTCTGTACGCAGGGACCGTCCCGACGCACCCGGTGCCGCCGACCTTCACCCTTTGCCCGAGGATCTCGCGCTCCCCGAAGTCCGACAGCAGGCAGAAGGACACGACCTTCCCCCCGACAAAGGCGCAGAACGCCGGCTCGCGTCCGTCGTAGTACTTTGCCCAATTCGGTTCGACCTCGCGCACGGCGGCGAGCAGCGGCGCGGGATCCCCCTCAAAGAACCCGAACGTCACCCCGTCAAGCGCGGGCAGCGGATCGGTATAGCCGCCGAGTTCGAGCAGCATCTCGTCTTCGACCTTTCCCGGCGCGATCCCCTCGCTCCCCGCCTTCAGGACGTGCGGGAACACCGCCCCGACGATCTGGCGCCCCTCGTCTTCGCTCCAGGCGTTTTTCATACGCGTCTCCTTCCGCCAAAACTTGACATTCGGCTTGCTTTGTGGTATGATAGTGGAAATACGATTGGAGGTAACCCAAATGAAATTCTGCCAAAAATGCGGTGCGCAACTCACCGACGACGCGGCGTTCTGTCCGAACTGCGGATCTCCCGCGCAAAGAGCGAACGATCCCTACGAGGTCGTCCCGAACCAGACCAACGGTTTCGCGATCGCGGGACTTGCCTGCTCGTTTTTCAGTCCCCTGCTCGGCTGGATCTTCGGCGGGATCGGTCTGAACCGCGCCAACCGCATGAACGGAAGCGGACGCGGAATGTCGATCGCGGCGCTCGTGATCGCGTCGGTCATGTTCGTTATCTCTATGGTGATCTCGTTCGCACTGGCGTCCTACGCCGCCAGCATCTGACGCGCTTCGATCAAGGGAAGGCTTCCGCCTTCCCTTTTTTTATTCGCTCTCCCCGTCTTCGACGGGGGTTTTCTCTTTTTTCTTGGGGAAACGCACCGTCGTCGCCGTGATCGCCCGGTCGAGCAGCGGGAGCAGTTGCGGCAGAACGGTCAGAACGACGATCATCGAGATCAGGGCGCCGCGCCCGACCGCGAGCCCGATGTGCCCGACGTAGACGTCCGAAACGCGGTACGCGACGAGAAGCCCCGCCGCCGTCATGATCACCCCCGACGTCACGACGGTCGGGAAGGCGTCGTTCTGCGCCTTGATCGCCGCCTCGCGCGGCGGATCGGCCTCACGGCGGATGCGGTAGCGGCTCAGCGTGACGATCGCATAGTCGATGGTCGCGCCCATCTGGATCGCCGAAACGATCATATTGGTCACGAACGCCGCGCGGTCGCCCGACAGGTACGGGATACTGAAATTGATCAGAATGCTGCCCTCGATGACGAACACCAGCGCCGCGGCGGCGACCGGGCTCCGGAAGGTGAAGAGCAGGATCACGAAGACGAAGACCACCGACAGCACCCCGATCAGAACCGAGTCGGAGCGGTAGGAGTCCTTGAGGTCGCGCGCGGACGTGACGTCCCCGACGGCAAGAACGGTCCCCTCGCCGTACTGCCGCTCGGCGACGGCGCGGACTTCGTCGACCAGTTTCACGCTCGCGTCCCCCTCGACGGGAAGCGAGGTCGTCAAAACCAGCCGATCCCAATTCTTGCCCTTCAGTTGCTTGGCGGCGCGCTCGATCGGCGCGCGGTAGAGCGCGAGTTGCGCCGCCTGTTCGTCGGTCAGCGACACGAAACGTTGGTCGACCAGGCGGAAAAGCGTAAGCAGAACGTCGACCAGCGGCGCGGGATAGGTCGAGGGCGACTTGAACGCCTCGCCGTTGCCGTACTCCACCGCGTAGAAGCGATAGAGTTTCTCGGCGTCCTTCTCCCCGATCCCGAGCAGGGCGGAAAACTCGGCGGCGGTGTAGCGGTCGGTCAGGGTCCCCTCGCCGACCGGGATATTCGCCAGCCCCGCGGCGCCCGTGACCCCCTCGATCCCGGCGGCTTCGTTCAGGATCGCCTTTTCCTTGTCGTAGTCGCCGGACGGCACCAAGAGCGCCACCGCCGTCCCGGCGGGGAACGCGGCGTCGACCCGCTCGCTCTCGCGGCGTTCGGCGCTCGGAATGATCTCGGTGACCGTCCCGTTCGAGAAGGCGTATTCCGTCCTCTGCGAGAAGACGGCGGCGAACGGCAAGATCAGGGCGAACAGGATCAGAAAGACCGGCGCCTTCTTCTGGAGCAGACGCCCGAAGCGCGCGACGTTCGGGACGAACGAACGGTGCCGCGTCCGCCGGAGCATACGCGGGAACAGAAGGATCAGTCCCGGCATCAGAAGGAAGACGGTCAGCATACTGCACACGACGCCTTTCGCCAGCACGACGCCGAGGTCGTAGCCGAGCCGGAACTGCATCAGCATCAGGGCGACCAAGCCCGACACGGTGGTCAAGGACGACGAAGAGATCTCGACGATCGAGTGTGCGAGCGCCGGGACCAGCGCCGCCCGACTGCTCTCCGCCCGCTCGACCTCGTCCTGGTAGCGGTGCGAGAAGATGATCGCGTAGTCGATCGCGAGCGCGAGTTGCAGGATCACGGCGACCGTATTGGTGATCGCGGAGATCTCCCCGAGCCAGAAGTTGGTCCCCATATTGAGCAACGCCGAGACCGCGAACACGATCAGGTAGATCACGATCTCGAAGTAACTCCGCGACGTAAAGAGTAAAACCGCGATGATCGCGGCAAGCGAGAGCGCCATCACGACCACCATCTCTTTTTCAAGCACGCTCTGGTAGTCGTAGCCCACCTCGCTCGCGATCGAGACCGGGTACGGCGTCTCCCCGAGCAGCGCCCGGATCTTCTCCATCGCCGCCCGCGCGCCCTCGCCCTTTTCCCCCTCGTCGAAGGAGACCGAAAACAGGGCGTTGCCGTTCTTATAGTGGGCTTCGGTACCGTCGAAGCCGACCTCGGCGACGTGTTCGATCTTCCCGATCGACTGCGCCAGATCTTCCGCTTCCGAAAAAGGCACGTCCTCGACCAGAATCCGCGCCGAACCGTAGGTCGTGAACTCGTTTTCCATCACGACGATCCCGCGCCGCGTCTCGGTATCCTTCGGCAGAAACGCCGTCAGCGACGGGTTGACCTTGACGCGCCCGATCGAGAGCGCGCAGTAGATCGCCGCCGCCAAAAAAAGTGCGAAGATCACGAACCGCCCGGAAACGATCGTCTCGGCGATCGCGGTCAGCGGCTCTCTTCGCACGTTTTGTTCGCGGATGCGGTTTTTCATCACTCGGCGCTCCGAAGAAGCATTCTTTTTCTACTTTTTCAGTATAACACACGCACGGGCGAATTGCAAGGGCGCGCCCGCACGCTTTTTGAGAAAAAATCGTTTTGCGGATTGCAAAAGCAGGGTGGTTTGTGATATAATGGAAACGATCTTGCGGGGGCACGCCCCCGAAACCGACAAGGAGAAACGAAATGGCACAGTGGACGCCGATCTTAAAGGACGCACCCTGCATCAAAAAATACCCGAAACCGATCCTGACCAAAGACGATATTCCCTACGAAGCGGAATTCATCTTCAACGCCGGCGTGGCGAAGGTCGGGGGCAAGTACGTCATGGTCTTCCGCGACGACTACGGCGCGACCGAAGAGGAGTATCTTGCGAAGAAAAAGGGCATCTCGAAGACCGCGGTCGGCATCGCGATCAGCGACAACGGGATCGACGGCTGGAAGGTCGCCGACAAACCCATCATTCACTACGACTTTGCCCATAAATCGGCGGTTTTGAACCTCGCGGGCGGTCCCCTGCACGCCCCCGACATCCTCCGCCTCTACGACCCGCGGATCAGCGTGATCGAGGGCAAACTCTACCTCTGCCTCGCGATGGACACCACCCACGGCGTCCGCGGCTGCATCGCCCGGCTCTCGGACGATCTGAAAACCGTCGAGATCATCAGCGCGTCGGCGCCCGACAACCGCAACATGGTGCTCTTCGACGAGAAGATCGACGGGTACTACTACCGCCTCGAACGTCCCTTCCCGGTTTACAGCCGCGGGGGCAAGGATCGCTTCGACGTCTGGATCTCGAAATCCCCCGACCTCAAGTTCTGGGGTGAAAGCGAACTGCTCCTCGCCGTCGAGAACGTCCCGTTCGCGAACGACAAGGTCGGTCCCGCCGCCCCGCCGGTCAAGACCAAATACGGTTGGCTGACCCTCTTCCACGCGGTCGACAAGGAACGCGACGGACGCGGGCAGAAGGGCTGGGACACCTGGTGGAACAAACGCTACACCGCCGGGATCATGCTCCTCGACCTGAATAATCCGTACAAGATCATCGGGATGTCCAAAGAACCCGTGATCGCGCCGTCCCTCCCGTGGGAGACCGACGACGGCTTCCGCACCAACGTCATCTTCCCCGGCGGCATGATCGCCGAGGAGGACGGCAGCGTGAAGATCTACTACGGCGCGTCCGACACCGTCGAGTGCCTCGCGACCTCGACCGTCGAGGAACTCGTCGCCCTCTGCACCGAGAAGCCGTAACCCGAATACGTACCGCAGAATCCACCACCACCGCCGGCGGTCCCGCCGCGGGGGTGGTTCGTATTTTTCCCTTGTCTCCGGACGATTTTCGCCCTTTCGTCAGCGCAGCGTTTTCATTCAAAAAAGAGCAGCCGGGCGGCTGCTCTTTTTTGTTTTCGGTTTACTGCTGCGCGGGCAGGTCGAGGAGGTTCTTGGCGCGGATGAAATCGCTCAGCGCCTGCGAGACCGCCGCGTGGGACGAGGCGTCCGGGTGACCGCCGTCACCGCCCGCGGTGTTGGTCTCCACCGTGATCGTGTAAAGCCCCGCGCTCTCTCCGCCGAGTTCGGCGAAGACGGCGTTCAGCCACTGGTTGACCGGTTCGTTCGGCGAGATCATCATGCCGACGATCCAGACGATCGGCACGTTCGCGCCGTGGATCTCGCGGATCTCGGAGATCAGCGTTTTGAGGGCTTCCTTGTACTGCGCCTCGTACGAGTTGGAGCCGAAGTTGTGGTCGTTGGTGTTCAGGTTGACGACCACGAGGTTGGCTTTCCGCTCCGGGCTGTAGCGCAGCGTCGTGCTGCGGTAGTAGTTATAGTAGGGGTAATACTTGGTCAGCGTGTTTTCGGTGAACCCGTG
>CACYZS010000039.1 GCA_902778985.1 uncultured Ruminococcus sp. | reverse complement strand
AGATCACCGGTTACACGGGCGACGACGAAATGCTGGTCATTCCCGAAACCATCGACGGCAAACAGGTCGTGTCGATCGGGGCGGGCGCGATCGCGAACAAGAGTTTCACCACCCTCGTCCTGCCGCGCACACTGCGCGAAGTCGAGGACGGCGCCGTCGTCGGCTGCTCGTCCCTGAAAACGCTCTATATGGGCGACGGCATCCTCTCGATCTCGAACGACGCGTTTGATGCGGCGACCTACTCGAACTGGTCGGAGTTCCGCCTGTCCGCGACCACCGCGCCCCGCTACGCGGCGAGTTACGACGGCGGCTATCGCGTCAAATGGGACCGGCTGATGCGCGGGGTTGCGTCGGAGAAGAAAATGATCGTTTTCGTCTCGGGTTCCTCGTCGCTGCACGGGATCTCGACCGAATACCTCGAAAAACTCCTTGACGAAGAGTACTTCGTCGTCGAATACGGCACGATCCGCACGACCAACAACATGGTCTACATGGAGGCGGTCGCCAACTTCGTCGGAGAGGGCGACGTCGTGGTTTACGCCCCCGAGAACTCGATCTATCAGTTCGGCTGTCCCGAATTGTCCTGGAAACTTTTCCGTGATCTCGAATCGAGCCAGAACGTCTGGCGCTACATCGACGTCCGGAATTACGAGAACCTGTTCGGCGCGTTCCGGGAGTATCAGATGGGCAGCGAGGACGTCAGCGGCCGTTGGTCCAAATCCAAGAACTCCTACACCGACCATCCGTCCTATTTCGATCGGAACGGCGATTTCCAGAACGCCGAACACAAGGGGTACTGTCTGGGTTACGATTCAACCAATCACGGCTACTTCACCGTCACCCTGAACGACAAGGTCAACTCGACCACGACGGTCACCCAGCAGATCTCGCTCGACAATCCCACGCAGTGGATCGACATCGGGACCTACGCGTCCGACGTCCGCCGTATCCTCGGCAAGGTGACCGACGCCGGGGCGACGGTCTACTTCGGGTTCTGCCCGGTCAACGAAAACGCCCTGACCGCAGAGGCGAAGTCGAGCGAACAGCAGGCGGCGTTTGACGCTTTGATCGAGGAGACCTTCGGCTTTGAACTGCTCGGCTCCTGCTCCGATCACCTTTACCGCTGGCAGTATATGTTCAAGGGCTCGGACGGCTCGGACTTTCACCTGAACGATTACGGTCGGGCGATCAACACCTACACGATGTACACGCACCTGTGCCGAAAACTCGGCTTGACGGCGAAGGCGATGCAGGACTACAAGCAACTCGGTCTGACGCAGATCGGCACGTCGAAAGAGGGAAAGACCGACTACGCCGGATGCCTCTTTGAGTTCGATTAACGGAAAGGAGCGAAATCGGATGGCTTTCGTTACTTGGCTGAAACAGTCGCCTTTCGCGACGCCCTGGTTCGACGCGATCCTGTTCGGCGTGCTTCTCTTTGAAGTGCTGCCGTTCTTTCTCCGCGCCCGCGCCGCCCGGTACGGGTTCACTTCCGCGTCGCTTATCTGTCAGGTCGGGCTGTTGCTTTCCTGCCTGCTCCTCGGGGCGACGCTGACCGAGACGCTGATCGTCCTGGCGCTGATCGCCGTGATCTCTGCCGCGTCCGCGCTCCTCGAATACCGCCTGTTCGATCGGGAGACGACGGTCGCCGAACGCAAAGCGAAGGCGGAAGAAAGCGAGCGGATCGCGCTCGCGCGCGCCGAAGAGTTCGTGCTTCCGAAGAAGATCGAAGAGGCGTCCGCCGCGACCGAAGAAGGGGGGGATAACGCACAATGACGTTCAATTCGATCCCCTTCCTGATCTTCTATCCCTGCGTCCTGCTCGGCTATTTCGGAAGCCGTCTGCTCCCCGAAAAAATCGGGAAACAGGCACGCTGGATCTTCCTTCTCCTCGCCAGTTATTTCTTCTATATGTACTCCCAGCCGGCGCTGATCGTGTTGATCCTCTTCACGACGGTCGTCTCCTGGGTGTCGTCGCTCGTGATCGAGAAACGCGACCGGCTGATCGCGTCGGGCACGCTCTCCGAAAAAGAGATTGCGCGCGCCAAACGGCAGAAGAAGTGGTGCCTTGCCCTGACCTTGCTTTCGTCGCTCGGCGTCCTGTTCTTCTTCAAATACTTCATTTTCATCTGTGAGAGCGTGTTCGGGATCGTCGGACTGTTTACGGGACAGGCGTACCGGATCAACCTTAACCTGATCCTTCCGGTCGGCATCTCGTTCTATACCTTCCAGACGCTTTCCTACGCGATCGACGTCTACCGCGGCATGATTCGCGCCGAACGTCATTTCGGCTACTACGCTCTGTTCGTCTCTTTCTTCCCGCAACTGGTCGCAGGTCCCATCGAGCGTCCCGCCAACCTGCTTCCGCAACTCCGCACCCGCCTTCCCGTCACGAGGGAAGACGTGGGCTACGGGCTCCGGAAGATGATGCTCGGCTTCTTCAAGAAGATCGCGGTCGCCGACCTGCTCTCGGTCTACGTCAACGCGATCTACAACAACCTCGATGGGATGGAGACCATCCCCGCCCTCGGGGTGATCCTCTCGACCTTGCTCTTCGCCGTGCAGATCTACTGCGACTTCTCGGGATATACCGACATCGCGATCGGCTGCGCGCGGATCATGGGCATCCGGCTGATGAAGAACTTCGACCGTCCCTATACCGCGAAGACCATTCGCGAATTCTGGGGGCGGTGGCACATCTCGCTTTCAACCTGGTTCCGCGACTACCTCTACATTCCCCTCGGCGGCAGCAGGTGCGCCAAATGGCGGCATCTTCTGAATATCACGATCGTTTTCCTCGTCTCGGGACTCTGGCACGGGGCGGCGTGGACCTTCGTGATCTGGGGCGCGCTCCACGCGCTCTATCAGGTGATCGGGATCCTGACGCTCCCCGTGCGGAACCGGCTTCTTACGAAGATCGGTCTTTCCCCCGACGGGCGGGTGATTCGCGCGATCCGCACCTTCAACACCTTCCTGCTCGTCGATTTCGCGTGGCTCTTCTTCCGCGCCAACTCGACCTCGGATCTCGGCAAACTGCTCTCCGCGCTCTTCACGGGGGCAAACTGGCGCGTTCCGTTTGCAAACGTCCTCTCGCTTATGCAACTGAACGTCCCGGCGATCCTGCTGCTCGTTCTTTCGATCGTGCTCCTGCTGCTCGTCGACCGCCTGATCCTCCATCACGACGAACCGGCGGGCGACGGCGCGTTCGTTTCGCGCTTCGCGTTTGTCGCCGTTACCTGGATCGTCATTTTCGCCTGGACCTACCTGATGGCGAACGATCTGACTTCCACCTTCATCTACTTCCAGTTCTGACGGGGGGCGGATCGTGAAAAACGCGAAGAAACCGTTGGTTTCGTGTCTTTTGATCGTTCTGACGGTCCTGCTGCTGTTCTCGCCCTTCGCCATTGCGTCCGGCGTGTATTTCGGGGCGGACAGCGTCTATTCCAACACCTTTTACGGTGAACTCAACGAAAAATACGACGCGCTCTATTCCGCCGAGGGCGAGAAGATCGTCCTGATCGGCGGATCGTCGGTCGCGTTCGGCTATAACAGCGAAACGCTCTCGGAACTCTTCGACCGTCCTGTAATCAACTTCGGGCTCTACGCCGAACTCGGCACCAAACTGATGCTCGATCTTGCCGAGGACGCAATTCACGAGGGCGATATCGTCCTGCTCGCCCCCGAACTCGATCCGCAGACGCTTTCGCTCTATTTCAGCGGCTCCGCGACCTTGAAGGCGCTCGACGACGACGCCTCGCTTCTGCGCTCGGTCAAGCGGTCGGATCTGGCGTCGCTCTGGGGCGCGCTCTGGTCGGTCACGGGCGAGAAACTGCGCTATCTGCGCGAGGGCGCGCCCGATCCCGTCGGCGTTTACAACAGCCGGAATTTCAACGAATACGGCGATATCGTTTATACCGTCAAAGAGACGGTGGACGGGGAAGAGATCGAAGTCGACGGCAGGGCAGAGAACGTGATGGACGGCTATTTTGACTCTACGACCTCGGTTATCCCCGACCGCTCGATCGTCTCGGGCGATTTTCTCGATTACCTGAACGCCTTTATCGACCGGGCAAAGAAGCGCGGCGCGACGGTCTACTTCGCGTTCTGCCCGATCAACGCCATGGCGTTGTCGACCGACGAGAACGGGGAAGAGACGCCGGCGTCTCTCGACGCCCTTTCGATCGAATACGGCGAAACGAAAGGCGAGATCACAGGCGTCTCGCTCTCCGAAGAGTTGCTCGACCGCTGCGACGCGTTCGAGTATTATCTCGAACGCAACCTGCATTGTCGGATCCTCGGACACATGGAGGATTTCGTCTACGCTCCGAACTACTTCTACGACACCAACTTTCACCTGAACACGGCGGGCGTTGAACGGCACACGGCGGGGATCGGCAATCTGCTCTATCAGGCGGAGAACGACACCGACGCAACCCCGCTCCCGAAATCGGGCTGGATGCCCAGGCTCTACCTTCCGCTCGGCGATCTTGACGCGATCTACGACGTGGGCGATCTCCGCTATCGCCTGACCTATTCCGATACCTATTCGGTCGTCGGGCTGACCGACGAAGGATTGCAGAAGGAAACCGTCGTTCTTCCGCGTGAGATCACCGTTTTCGACCAAAAACTCGGGCGTGAGATCACGCTTCCCGTCTCGTCGATCGAAACCGGGGCGTTTTCCGGCGCGACACGCCTGAAAACCGTCGTGATCGGCGACGCGAACCGCATGAAAAAGATCGGCGCGCGCGCCTTCGCAGACTCGTCGGTTTCCGAACTCTACCTGTTCTGTCCCGTCGAGGGATTCCTTGCGGGCAAAGATATGCTCGGCGGCGCGCGCTCGGACTTCCGGATCTACGTCGGGCGCGATCTCGGCTACGATACCGACTACAGTTGGAGCGAGATTAACGTCAAGGGACAGCCCAAGGTCCTCGTCGAAACCGACAAGACCTTTGCCGACTTTGCCGACGCCGGGAACTGACCGGAGCGCGCTGCATGAAAAAAGCGTCCGGTTTCTCCCATGACAAAAAAATGATACATTCCGACAAAATAATGATAGTAAAATAGAGCAGATAATGTTATTATTTTTTATAAAGAGGGCTGGACAAACGCGCAAGGGTTTGCTATAATACTCTCTTGGAACGCGCGGGAAAGCCGCGCAGCGGAGGTTTACGTACATGAAAAAGAACGTGGTCGTGATCGGATACGGAGGTCAGGGCGGCTGGCACGCCGATCACGCGCAAAAGAGCGACGTCGTCACGCTTCGCGGCGTGTTCGATATCAAAGAGGAGCGCAACCAACTCGCGAGATCGCGCGGGATCAAGGTTTACGCTTCGCTTGACGAGATCTGCGCCGATAAGGACGCCGAGATCTGCGTCGTCGCGACGCCGAACGACGTCCACGAGGACATCGTGGTTCGCCTGCTCAAATCCGGGCACAACGTCGTCTGCGAGAAGCCGGTGGCTCTCTCGGTCGCGTCGTTTGACCGTATGACGGAAGCGGCGCGCGAATCGGGCAAACTCTTTACCGTTCACCAGAACCGCCGTTGGGACGTCGACTTCCTCGCGATCAAGGAGATCGTCGAGTCGGGCAAGATCGGCGCGCCCGTCAACATCGAGTCGCGCATCCACGGCTCGCGCGGGATCCCGAGCGACTGGCGCTGCCACAAACAGTACGGCGGCGGCATGATCCTCGACTGGGGCGTGCACCTGATCGACCAGATCCTGCAGATCGTCCCCGATAAGATCGAAAAGATCTATTGCGAGACCACCCATATCACGACCGACGAGGTCGACGACGGCTTCAAACTCCTTCTGACCTTTGCAAACGGCGTCCGTTCGCTTATCGAGGTCGGGACCTATAACTTCCTCGCCCTGCCGCGCTTCTACCTGCAGGCGAAGAAGGGAAGCGCGCTGATCACCGACTGGCGGCAGAACGCCCACGTCGCGTACTGCAAGGCGTGGAACGAAGCCGACGTCCTTCCGGTGCAGACCGCGGCGGGCATCACCAAGACCATGGCGCCCCGCGACGCGATCACCCTTGACGAATACGACTGGACGCGCCCCTCGTCGGACGTCCACGACTTCTACCGCAATCTGGTCGCCGCGATCGACGGCAAAGCCGAACCCATCGTCACCCTGCCCGAGGCGCGCCGCGTCCTTCGCGTCATGGAAGAGGCGTTCAACTCCTCCGCCTCCGGCTCCGCGATCTCGGTTTCCATCTGACGCCGCTCGCGCCCCAATGCCGCGGCAGCGGCAATTCATGCGGGCGTGCCCGCAATTCATGCGACCGAAGGGCGCAATTCACGACGGCAAAGCCGTCAATTCATTCGTTCTCCTTCCCCCGCAGGGGGTAGGGGACGGCGTCCTCGCCGCCGCGTTTCCCCCTTTCCGGGCAATTAGCTCAGTTGGTTAGAGCTACCGGCTCATAACCGGTTGGTCCTGGGTTCGAGTCCCCGATTGCCCACCAACACCCCCGCCGCCCCTTGTGGGTGGCGGGGGTGTTGGCGTTCAATCGTTGTCCTCGAATCCAGCGAGTTTCCGTCGCGGAGCGGCGGAAACTCTGTTGTCACGCCATCCGACAAGGTTTTCCTTTTTGCATAGTCAGGCGTGACAACTGGGTAGCGCCCGCTCGCGGGCGCGTCGAGTCCCAACCTCGGAACTATTTCGTCTCCCGCTTGCGGCGCGTCGAGTCCCCGATTGCCCGTGCCGCTTGCGGCACGCCACACGGTTCATTCTTGCACTTTGTCCCCCGCGATTGGAAACATTCGTTCTCTCCACCCCCACATTCTCTTTCTCACCTATCAGAAAAAACAGGATTGCAGAAACGACCTCTTTATGCTATAATAAAGGCAAGTGACTTTCGTCACAGTCTTTTTGACAGGAGTATTGTACGATGCGCGCTTGCAGATTATGGTCCCTTCTTCTGGTTCTTTGTATGGTGCTTACGGTTTTTGCCGGGTGCTCCGTGACCGACGAGCCCGAGACCACCGCGTCCGCGACCGAGCCCGCCGTCACGACCGAGCCCGCCGTCACGACCGACGCGACGACGGAACTGCCCGCCCCGGTCCCGAACGCCTACTATTCCATGTTGGATAACAAGCAGTATATCAAGCCGCTCGGCAGAAGCCGGTTCTATAAGAACGGGTTTGTCGTCGACTGGTCTGCGTCGGGGATCGAGTTTGAGTACGAGGGCTCCGGCAATCTCACGATCGAGGTCGATAAGGACAATCAGAACGGCAGCGACCACAACGCCGTGCTGATCGCCGAGGTGGACGGGAAGAATTACACCCTGACCGTCGAGGAGAGCGGTTCTTTCCGCGTCGCGTCCGATCTTCCCGAGGGGACGCATCACGTGCTGATCCGCCGCCGGACGATGGTGGAATACAATGCGGTCGGGATCCTTGTGTCGATCAAGGGGATCCGGATGACCGGGCGCTTCCTTCCGAAGCCCGCGAACAAAAAATACATGGTCGCCTTCATCGGCGACAGCATCACCTGCGGCGTCGGACTTACGAACAGCGACGGACTTGCCACCTACGCCTTCGACCTCTGCACCCGCGAGGGCTTCGACTACGACATCTGTTCGGTTTCGGGCATCGGCGTCTCCCACAGCACCTCAAAACACAAGGGTACCGCCAATACGATGACCAAGTATTACCCGTACTTCAACTACTACCGCAGCACGACCTTGCGCTACCTGCCGGAGCGGAAAGCCGATCTTGTGATCGTCAACCTGAACACCAACGACCATAACACGGGCGCCACGGAGGCGCAGTACAAGCAAGACCTCAAGACGCTGATCTCCGAGATCCGCGACGCGCACGGCGCGAACGTGAAGATCCTCTGGGTCGTCGGCATGATGATCTCCCCGACCAGCGCCGTCAACAACTGGCTGAACTCCGTTTTCACCGAACTCGGCGGGGAGAGCGCGGGGCTCTATAAGATCACGGTAGAGACCAACACCGCGGGCGGGTCGGGTCACCCGAACCAGGCGTCGCACCTCGCGGTCTCGGAGGCGCTGAGCGCCTACATCCGCGCCAAGCATCTGCTCGCGCTGCCCGCTCTGGAGAATTAACGCCGCGCCGCCCCGTTTGCCAAACCCGCATTTTTCTGCCCGCAACTCTTTTTGAAAGGAACTGTCGTTATGCGCAAATGCAGGTTGCCGTCCCTTCTTCTGATCCTCTGTATGTTGTTTTCGGTCTTCGTCCTCGCCTCCTGCGAGAAGAACGGGGAAGCCGCCGAAACCGACTCCGAGACGACCGCGCCCGCCGTCACGACCGAAGCGACG
>CACYZS010000038.1 GCA_902778985.1 uncultured Ruminococcus sp. | reverse complement strand
CGTCGGTAGCTGCACGTGCAACTGGTCTCGCGGATCGCCCGGACCGTCGGGCGGGCGCTCCGGCTGAACCTCGATCTGATCGAGGCGATCGCCTTGGGGCACGACATCGGGCACACCCCGTTCGGACACGCGGGCGAAAGTTACCTCGACGGCTGCCTGTACCGGGAGACCGGGCGGCACTTCGCCCACAACCTGCACTCGGTGCGCGTCCTCGACGGGATCTTCCCCTACAATATCACGATCCAGACGCTCTCGGGCATCGCCTGCCACGACGGCGAATTCGAACTTGCAAAGTACCGCCCCTGCCCCATGACCGACTTTGCCGCATTCGACGAGATGATCGCCGCCTGCGAAGCCGACAAGAGCAATATCCGCCGCCTGATCCCCTCGACGCTCGAGGGGTGCGTGGTGCGCATTTCCGACATCATCGCCTACCTCGGCAAGGATCGGCAGGACGCCGCGCGGGCGCACCTGACCGACGAGACCTTCCCCGCCGGGAGCATCGGGAGCCACAACGCCGAGATCATCAACAACCTGATCGTCAACGTCATCGACAACAGTTACGGCAAAGACTATATCGCGATGGACGAGACGCACTTCGCCGCCCTCTCCGACGCAAAGCGGGTCAACTACGACCTGATCTACAAGAACAAGCGGGTGCGCGACGAGATGGAGAACGCGGTGCGTCCGATGATGGAGGAACTCTACGCCCGTCTGCTCTCCGACCTTGTAGGAAAGCGCTACGATTCCCCGATCTTCACCCACCATATCCGTTACGTCAACGAGGCGCACTACCGCCGCGCCGTCCCCTACGAAGAGGGTGAACCCAACCGGATCGTCGCCGACTATATCGCCAGTATGACCGACGACTACTTCGTGGATCTGTACGCGTATCTGTTCCCCGACAGCAAACGGAAGATCAATTATCACGGATACTTTGATTAAACAAAGGCAGCCCGCGCGAATGCGCGGGCTGCCCGATATATTGCGCGACACGCCGCGCAATTCGATATAAACGCCGCGCGTTCCCGCGCGGCGTGAAGGAAGCGGGACGAAGAGCGCAACCTGTTTATTTGCGCCGGCATCTCCCGTTGCAGGGGACGGCGTCCCCGACGTCCCGCAAACAGAAAAGCCGTCTGCTACGGCACCGTCTACAGAACGCAAAACGGCGAGAGTCCGAGGGGGCTCGCCGTTTTGCTTATACCTATTCCATTACCGTAGATCTTTGCCGCGCTTTCTCCCGGGCGCGCCCGCATCAGGGGCGGGCGCGGTAAGGAAAGCGCGTACTCCTTACTGCGGAGTTAAAGTGATCTGTCCGGCGGCGGCGGTGAAGACCAGCAGTCCGCCGTCCTTGGTCGCGGAGACAGTCTGCTCCTTCCCGTTCGCGTCGGTGACCTTCCAGTTCCCGTTTCTGACGCCCGAGACGTAATAGGTGAGATTGCCCGAGCCGCTCGCGGTGAAGTTGAAGGTGGCGGCTCGTCTCGTCGCGTTGGTGACGAAGACGGCGGCGACCTTACCGATCTGGGCGCCCTTGATCGCCGTTCCGGTGATCTCGGTCGCGGTCTGCCCCGTCGGGTTCTTATTGGCGTCGCAGACGTACATGACGTTCAGCAGTTGGTTGGTCGTCCCGGAAGCGGTCTTGATCTCGACGCGTCCCCAGAAGCCGTCGTTCGAAGTGATGACGTTGTTGTTGCTGTCGCGCGATACGCACTGGGTCCCGTCGACGTCGTAGTTGTGCCCGGATCCGCCGACGCTCGTGATGGTATTGCCGCCGATGACGTTCTGAAGCACCAGTTTCCCGCCGTCCTTGGAGACGGTGACGGTCTTGCCCGAAATGGTCGGCTGTGCCGGCACGTGGAGCAGGAAGGTCTTCTTGGCGCTCGAACTCGCCGACGTGATGTTATCGAAGACGAAGAAATACATCGGGATATTGGCGTTCTTGGTATCGTAGACCGCGAGCATCCGGCGCGTGACCTCGCTCGCTACGCTCGAACCGTACGCCTTGGCGTTGTTACCCGCGATATAAGCGTAGGCGGGCTGCGTCTTCGCGGCGTCGGCGTACCCTTCCTCGTGTCCCGTGACCTCGCCGATCAGAGTGTTGCTGTCGGTCAGGTAGTTCTTGTGCGACATCTCGTTGCCGCCCATGCGCTGCTGTCCGCTGCCGCCGATCAGGATGCAGTTGTGCGCGATGGTCGCCTGGTGATAGTTCTTCCAGTGGTTGGAGCCGTAGGAGTCGTAATCTCCGGTATCGCCCGCGAGCATGGTCTTATAGAAGATCTGGAACTGTCCCGCGTCGCGGTGATCGTGGTTACCGCCCGTCCGGACGCCGATCTTCATCAGCACCGCCGCCTGCGTGTCGCCCCAGTCGTTGCGGGCGATGATCTGCCCGAGGAAGCCGCCGTTATAGAGGATCAGGGGCATATCCGCGTGGCGGTTGGACGCCGCCTTGACGTTGTTGGAACTGCAGATCAGGTATTCGACGTAGTTCGAGCCGACCGTATAGTACGAATCGAACCGCGAATAACTTTTCTTGAAATACTCAAGGTTGGCGCGCATGGTTGCGTCCTCGAACAGATAGGACGTGAGGAGCGTATTGCGGCTGTACTCGGTAAACCTGCCGTCGTCGAGGTTATCGTCACCCGCGGCAAACGCGTTTCCGTTCGGCAATTCGTAGGAGTAGACCGTCCGCATGACCTGCTTCATCCCCGCGGCGTCGTAGGGCATCACGCCGGTCGCCGCCTTGATCAGGATCGCCGAATAGAGGTCCGACACGAAGCGGATCCGGACGTAGAGCGACGCGCCCTGCGTCACCATACCGGCAGAATAGTAGTAGTTGCGCGGCTCGACGTACTCGGCGTAGAAACGCCCGCCGATGTAGTCCCACCAACCGGGATAATCGTCGTAGATCGCGATGGCGAACGCGAGATAGTCGCGCAGAAGTTGGAACTCGCAGCCGTGTCCCGCGACCGAATACTGTCCCGAGGGCGGGAAGCCCATCTCCATCTTGCCGTCGTCGCAGCACTTGTGCTCGACGCCCGAAACGATCTGGATCTTATCGGTTGTGGTCAACAGATTGTTGCACCAGTCGTAGACGAGGGCGGCGGTGAACATGGTCAGTCCGTACTGCCGTTCGGGATCGCCCGTGATCCCCGCGAAGTCCATCGTGATCAGGTGGTTTTTCAGCGCGTAGATCGCCTCGTAGCCCGAGATCTTGTTTTTGGTCAACTGATAATCGAGCGCCAGCGCCTGGATCTGGTCGATGACGTCGGACGAGAAGTTGTTATGTGCCGATGAGGTCGGAAGTTTGCCGGTCGTCGGATTTTCGAGCGCCTTCAAAAACAGTTTGATCGCGGCGGAGTTGTTCTTCTCGTGGATCGTCTCCCTGACTGCGGCGACCTCGCTCGCGTTGAACATCACGCGCGGATGCTGCGCCTTCGGCTTGACGGGCGTAGCGTCGTAGGTCTTCCCCGCCGCGGCGGAAAGATTGGTCGTGATGTTCGTTCCGCCGAAATCCGCGGTTTTAAAATCCGCGACCTTCGACTGGAGCGCGCTGACCTGCGCGTTGTACTCGGAATACGAGAGCGTCCCCTTGGAAACGCCCTTGCCGCAAATGGTGCAGAGCATCTCGACCTCGCCCGCCTTCGTCGCGGTCGGCGGCGTGACGAGCCGCCCCTTGTCGTTCGGATTGGTCTCGTGCGCGTTGGGATTGACCGGGATCTTCTCCACTCTTCTCGCGTCGCAGACCGTGCAGGTGAAGAGTTTCTGCCCCGTCTGCGCGCAGGTCGCCGAGGAGATCACCTTTCCGTCGTTCCAGGTGTGACCGTCGGTCTCCTCGGTCTTGGTCTCGCCGCAGATCGAGCAGGTGTATACGATCTTCCCGTTTTCGATCGTTTCCTTGGTCGTAGAGTCGCAACGACCGGGCGTAAACGTCCCCTCGTCCCAAACGTGTTCGTGCGCGGGGGCGGTGGTCTCGTCCCCGGCGGGGTCCGGCGTCAGGTCGCACGAAGCGAACAGGACCGCCGTAAGCGCGAGGCACAGGAGCAGCGTACAAAGCACAAGAATTCTTTTCATACGTAACCTCTCTTGATTGAACGCCGGCGTAAGCCGACACTTCCTTGTCTACATTATACATCAAAGATCAAGAAAAAGCAACCGTCGGGAGAAAAACAGGCAAAAAAGGTTCGCGCGCCCCGCCCCCGGCGCCGATCCCCGCGCGCCCGCCCCGAGCGAAAAAAAGCCCTCGCAAAACCAAAAAAACGGTTGCGCGAAGACGCGTTTTCTGCTACAATAGAAGTGAAGAAACGACAGAAAGGAACCGATCTATGGCTAAAACCGTAAAAAGCGTGGTCAAACGGCAGGTCCGCCGCACCGCGAAACGCAATCCCGCGGCGGTGATCATTTTGATCGTCGCCCTGGCGATCGGGGTGGCGGTCGGGTATTTTGCCTGCACCGCGCTGACCAAAAACGACGGATTCTCACTCAAAGGCGAAAAGGCGGTGATCTTCACCGTCGGGGACGGAGACGGAAGCGTCACGCTGCAAGAGGACGGTTGGACGCTGACGGCGCTCGGACGCGACGCGGCGGAGAGCGTTTCGGTCGAGACCGACCTGCAAAAAACCGACGGCGGCTACGTCGTCCCGACCGACGAACCCGGGATCTACCGGATCGTGTACCGTCCCACGCACTTCCTGTTCTCGAAATACAGTCTGGTCAGAACGGTCACGGTCAACGCGGCGGAAGGGGGCGATGAATAATGGCAAGTAAAGCGAAAAAACTATCCCCCGCTCTCGTTGTGTTTTTGGCGATCCTCGTCTTTATCGTCGGCGCCGCCGCAGGCTTTCTCGGCGCGGCGCGGAACAACTTTCTCTCCCCCGTCGACGAGTACGCCGATATCGGCAAGAACGGTCAGGGTGGAAACGGTCAGGGCGGTACCGTCCATACCGGGGGCGATATCGACGGAGAACTGCAGATCCACTTCCTTGAACTCGGGAACTACTACACCGGCGACTGCGTGTATATCAAGGCGGGCGACACCGACGTCTTAATCGACGCGGGCTCGAAATATTCGAGCGTCCCGACCATCGCCGCCTACCTGAACCAATACGTCACCGACAACAAACTCGAATACGTGATCGTCACCCACGCGCACGAGGATCACTACGCCGGGTTCGCCGCCAACGAAGGGATCTTCGACCTTTACGAATGTGGCGTCATCATCGACTTCGCGCAGACCAACCAGAAGTCGACCGCGACCATGTACACCCGCTATATCGCCAAACGCGACGCCGAGATTGCGGCGGGCGCGACGCATTATACGGCGCTTGAGTGTATCGAGCAGGGCAAGACCGACTTTGCCCTCGCGGAGGGGATCAATATGAAGATCCTCGACAGTTACTACTACGCCAACAAAGACAGTTCGGGGGAGAACAACCACTCGGTCTGTATGCTGCTCACCGAGGGCGAGAACAACTACCTGTTCACCGGCGACCTCGAAGCGAAGGGCGAAAAGAAACTGGTCGAAATGAACGACCTGCCCGAAGTGGTGCTCTACAAGGCGGGGCATCACGGATCGAAGACCTCGTCGTCCGACGAACTGCTCTCGGTCATCAAGCCGCAGATCGTCTGCGTCTGCTGCTGCGCGGGGAACTCCGAGTACACCTCGACCGAGGAAAACAAGTTCCCGACGCAGGCGTTCATCGACCGCGTCGCCCCCTACACCGACCGCGTCTACGTCACCACCATCTTCGAAAGCGACGAAGACAAGACCTTCCGATCCATGAACGGCAATATCACGGTCTGCAGCGACGGGACGAAGATCTGGGTGGTCTGCTCGGCGTCGGATCTTCTGCTCCGGGAAACGCCGTGGTTTGAGGAAAAACGCACCTGCCCCGCTGCCTGGCAGCACTGACAACTTAATTCACCCATACGACGGCGCCGAGAGGCGCCGTTTCGTATACCCAACGGCTGTCCTCGGGGGAGAGCCGGACGCAGCCGTGCGAGAGCCGCGCCGAGAGTTCGCCGTCAAGGATCCCGTCGCCCCGCCAGGTGTAGAGCACCGAGTGGAAGAGATACCCGCCGAAGTAGTGGACGCCCCAGCGGCAGAGGTAGGCGCCCTCTTTGCCCATGAATTCGGTCTTGTAGTCGACTTCATACTTGCCGCGCGGCGTCGGGTGTCCGGCGTCCCCCACGGTGCAGGGCATCACGCGGAGCACTTCCCCCCTCTCCGCCGCCGTCACGGTCAGTCGCGACAGATCGACGAACAGAACGAACGCGGGGAGCGGTTCGCCGAGTTCACCCTTCAGGTACGCGAGCACCTCGCCCTCGGTCGGAGGCGGCAGTTCGGGCACCGTCGGGGCGAGCGGCTCGATTTTATCCCACGCGACCGTGGCTTCGCTCCCCGACGGGTAGCGGACGCGGTAGGAGACGTTGCTCTCCGCCGAGAGCAGTTCGACCGGGACGCTCCCGCCCTCGGAGAGCAGTAACCGCCCCGGCTGAAAAAACGCCGGGAACAGGAGCGCGGGATCGGGCGGATCGGTCTCCCACGGATCTGTCTCGGGCGGCACGGTTGACGGTGCTTCGGTCTCGGTCTGTTCAATGGTCGAAAAGTCCGGAGGCAGCGGTTGTGCCGGGCGGTACGCGCAGCCCGAAAGCGACAGCAAAAACACGAACAAAAGCGACAGCGCCGCGATCCGTTTCACGCCGTTTTTTCCCCCGATCCCGTTTTCTTTCAGTTTGTCCCGACGCCTGTTTTTCATGCGCCGGGCGCGCCGGCGGGATCTGCCTCGCTTGCATTTTTCGGGGAAATGATGTATAATATAGGTGAAATCAAGAAAAGGAGGGCAAAGATCATGTTGGGAGACACCGCTCCGTTCCGCATCGCCGGAAACCTGTATTTCGTGGGGACGCACGCCAAGTCCAGTCACGTTCTCGCCACCTCGCGCGGTCTGATCATGATCGACTGCGGTGACGACGGAACGGTAGACGCGATCCTCGAATCACTCGACACCCTCGGCTTTTCCGTGAAGGACGTCAAGATCATCCTGCTCTCGCACGGGCATTCCGACCACTCGGGCGGCGCCCGTCGGCTGCGCGACCTTTCGGGCGCGGAAGTCTATATGGGCGAGGACGACCTGAAATACGTCGGCGAGAGCGAACTCGGCTCCCGCTTCGTCCCCGACCGTTTCCTGCAGGACGGCGACGAGATCGCGCTCGGCGAGACCGTCGTATCCTGCCTTGCCACCCCGGGGCACACCGAGGGGACCTTCTCCTTCTTCTTCGACCTGGTCGAGAACGGCATGACCTACCGCGCCGGAATGTTCGGCGGCAGTGGGACCGAACAACTCAGAAAACCCTATATGAACCGCCCCGACCGGCGCGTATCGTATCTGATGCGCGGCGCGTTCTTCAAGACGCTCGACCGACTGGAAGAGGAACACGTCGATATCATGATCGGCAACCACACCTGGCAGAACGACCAGGACGAAAAGTACAAACGGATGTTCGAATCGACCGAAAATCCCTTCGTCGATCCGACCGAATGGCGGAAGTACCTTGACAGGGCGCGCAAGGCGATGTGGAAGATCATCCGTGAGGAAGAGAAGACCGAGTTCGTCAACTACGCGCACCGCGGCGCGAGCGATACCCGCCCCGAGAACACCATGACGGCGTTCTACGAGGGGGTCGCCCTCGGCGCGAACGGGATCGAGACCGACGTGCAGATGACGCGCGACGGCGTGCCGGTCCTTTTCCACGACGACACCCTGCTCCGCGTGACCGGCGAGCCGGGCTCGGTCGGGGACTACACGCTTGCGGAACTGAAAAAGTTCACGGTCAAAAAGGACGGCATGATCGACCGTATCCCGACCCTGGAAGAGTTTCTTGCCGCCTTCTCGTGGCGCAAACTGACCTTCGCGATCGAACTGAAGGGCGACGGCGCCGAGGAGAAGACCGCCGACCTGATCTACCGCTACGGCGTGGACTGCAAGTGCGTCGTCACCTCGTTCGTGCTTGAGCGCCTGCGCCGGATCCGCGCGATCGCGCCGGGACTGCGCACCGGGTGGCTGAAAAAGGACTTCGCGGACGAGGACCTTGACGCGATGGAAGCGGCGGGCGTCGACGAGGTCTGCCCCCGCGCGATCAACGTCAACGCCGAGCGGGTCGAGGAATGGCACGCCCGCGGCTTCAACGTCCGTCCGTGGGCGGTCACCGACGACGACCTGATGCGTTCCGCCGTCGCGGCGGGGGTCGACGGCATGACCATCAACTTCCCCGACCGCCTCGCCGCCCTGCTGAACAAGTAACCCTTCCCCCCGGTAACCTTCACTCGCGCAGCGAACTTCACTCGCGCAGCGAACTTCACTCGCGCAGCGAACTTCACTCGCGC
>CACYZS010000037.1 GCA_902778985.1 uncultured Ruminococcus sp. | reverse complement strand
TCTGACCTTGATCATATCCTCTTCGGTGCGGTTGATGAGATCCCCGACGGTGTCAATGCCGACGCGTTTCAGGCAGTTGAAACTACGTACCGACAGGTCAAGTTCCTCGATGGGCATCCCAAGGACGTTTTCCGGGCCGTCCGGCGTCGTCGTCGTGATGATCGGCGCGCCCGTGCCCGCGTCGGACAGATCCATTAAGAGGCTGAGATGTTCATTGAGAATCTTGGCGGCGAGAGAGATCGCTTCCTGCGCGGTGATGGTCCCGTTGGTCAGAACCTTGATCGTCAACTTGTCGAAGTCGGTAATGTTGCCGACGCGGGTGTTCTCCACGTGATACTCCACCTTGTAAACGGGGGTGAAGATCGAGTCGGTGAAGATGGTCCCGAGCGGGGCGCTGGTGTTACCGGTCTCTTCAAGATAGTTCTGTTTGTTCTTTTCCTGGGAAACGTAGCCGCGGCCGGAACCGAAGGTCAGTTCCATGTAGAACCGGCTGCCCTCGCTGACCGTTGCAATGTGGTGTTCGGGGTTCAGGATCTCGACGTCGGCGTCAGGCGTGATGTCGCCCGCCTTCACGTCGCAGGGTCCCGTGACGTCAAGAATGACGGTCTTCGATCCCTGAACGTGCAGTTTCGGAATGATCCCCTTCACGTTCAGAACGATCTCGGGAACGTCCTCTTTCACGCCGTCCACGGTGGAGATCTCGTGAAGGACGCCTTCGATCTTGATACTGGTGGCGGCGTAACCCGCGAGCGTGCTGAGAAGCACGCGGCGCAGGGAGTTGCCGAGCGTCGTACCGTATCCTCTTTCAAGAGGTTCGATCACGAACTCGCCTTCGCTGCCGTTTTCGTTAAAAGAGGTCGTGATTTTCGGCTTTTCAATGACAATATCGATCATTCTGGGTAATTCCTCCTCCATAATTCATTTGGTGGGTTCCGATGATCCCGTCTCGGGGATAGTTGAGAACGCGAAACGACGTTGTCCGAAGCGAAGCGTTCGCTCCGTCGGTCAACGGGAGCGAATTACTTCGAATAAAGTTCAACGATCAGTTGCTCGTTGATCTCGAAGTCGATATCTTCTCTTGCGGGCATAGCGACGACCTTGGCGGTCAGGTTGGCGGAGTTGACGTCGAGCCACTTCGGCTTCACTGCCGATTCGACGGTTTCCGCAAGTTCCTTGATCTTCGCCTTTTCCCGGCTGGATTCCTTCACCGCGATCACGTCGCCCGGCTTCACGAGAAGCGAGGGGATCGTAACCTTCTTACCGTTGATGGTGAAGTGACCGTGCAGAACCAACTGACGGGCTTCCTTACGGCTGGACGCCATACCCATACGGTAGACGGTGTTGTCGAGACGGCGCTCGAGAAGGATCAAGAGGTTTTCACCGGTGATGCCTTCCTTCTTCTCGGCGAGTTGATAGTACAGACCGAACTGCTTCTCAAGCAGACCGTAGTAACGTCTGACCTTCTGTTTTTCGCGCAACTGCATACCGTACTCGCCGATCTTCTTGCGAGCCGCACCGTGCTGACCGGGGGCGGCGCTTCTCGATTCGAACGAGCATTTGCCGGAAGTGCATCTGTCGCCCTTCAGAAAGAGTTTGCAACCCTCTCTGCGGCACTGTTTGCAACTGGGACCAGTATATCTTGCCATATTCGTATCCTTCCTTTCGATTAAACCCGACGACGTTTCGGGGGCCGGCAGCCGTTGTGGGGGATCGGCGTCACGTCCTTGATGAGCGTGATGTCAAGCCCGGCGGTCTGCAGCGCGCGGATCGCCGCCTCACGTCCCGACCCGGGACCGCGGACGAACACCTCGACGGTCTTCATACCCTGATCGATCGCCAGTTTCGCAGCGTGCTCCGCAGCGGTCTGGGCGGCGTAGGGAGTCGACTTTCTCGAACCCTTGAAGCCCATCTCACCCGCGGACGCCCACGAGATGGTGGCGCCGGTCACGTCGGTGATGGTCACGATCGTGTTGTTGAAAGTGGAACGGATATGCGCCGCGCCTTTTTCGACGTTCTTTTTCTCGCGGCGTTTCTTGGTGACTTTTTTAGCAGTGGTTGCTTTGGTTGCCATTCTTCGTTCTCACTCCTTACTTCTTCTTATTCGCAATGGTCTTCGCGGGACCTTTTCTCGTCCGCGCGTTGGTCTTGGTGCGCTGCCCTCTCACGGGAAGCCCTTTTCTGTGGCGGATACCCTGATAGCAGTTGATCTCGACCTTGTTCTTGATGTTCATCGCGACTTCACGGCGAAGGTCGCCTTCCACGTGATAGTTCGCCTCGATCTCGTCACGGAGTTTCGCGATGTCCGACTCGGTCAGATCCTTCGCGCGCGTGTCGGGATCGATCCCGGTCTTCGCAAGAATGTCCTGCGCGCTCTTCAGCCCGATGCCGTAAATATAGGTCAGGGCGATCTCAACGCGCTTGTTGTTGGGGATATCCACGCCTGCAATACGAGCCATTAGTTCTCTCTCCTTTTCTTAATCAGCCCTGTCTCTGCTTATGCTTGGGATTTTCGCAGATGACCATGACACGGCCTTTTCTTTTGATGATTTTGCACTTCTCGCAAATCTTTTTCACGGAAGGTTTTACTTTCATGTTATAACACCGTTCCTTTCGTTATTTTTTTCTCCAGGTGATCCGGCCCTTGGTCAGATCGTAGACCGAGACCTCGACGGTCACGGTGTCGCCCGGGAGAATTCTGATATAGTTCATACGAAGTTTTCCGGATATATGTGCGTTCACGATATGTCCGTTCGGCAGTTTCACTTTGAAGGTGGCGTTCGGAAGTGCTTCCACGACCACGCCGTCCTCAAATTCGATCAGATCATCTTTCGCCAGAATAATCCCTCCATTCTATCATTCCCCGACGTCGGTCAGAAGGACCGGTCCGTCGTCCGTGATGGCGACCGTATGCTCGTAGTGAGCCGAGAGCCGTCCATCGCTTGTCACGACGGTCCAACCGTCGGGCAATACCCTGACGCCCGCGCCGCCGGCGTTCACCATGGGTTCAATGGCGATCGTCATGCCGGCATACAGGCGGCAACCGCGTCCCTCGGTCCCGTAATTCGGGACGTCGGGTTCCTCGTGGAGATGCGAACCCACGCCGTGTCCGACGTATTCGCGGACGACGGAGAAGCCCGCCTCTTCGGCGCACGCTTGGACCGCGTGCCCGACGTCGCCGATCCGGTTGCCGGCGACCGCCTTGGCTACGCCCCGATAGAAGCACTCTCTCGTGCGTTCGATCAGGCGCGTGGCTTCGGGAGATACGCGACCGACCGCAAAGGTCTTCGCGCTGTCGCCGTGATAGCCGCGGTACAGAGCGCCGACGTCGACCTTGACGAGGTCTCCCTCTTCAAGGATCCGTTTCCGTGAGGGGATCCCGTGGATCACTTCGGAATTGACGCTGACACACGCGCTCCCGGGGAAGCCCGCGTAGCCGAGGAAACTCGGCTTCGCGCCGCATTTCACGATGTAGTCGTGAATGACGCGGTCGACCTCCCACGTGGAGACGCCGGGACGGATCATGTCCCGTGCCTTCAGGATCGCCTCTCCGGTGATCCGTCCGGCTTCCTTCATCAATCTGATCTGCTCTGCAGTTTTCAGAATGATCGCCATTCTTTACACTCCCAAAGCAGCCAGCGTCAGAGCGGTGGTGTCTTCCACCTTATCCTGCCCCGGGACCAACTTCAACTTGCCGGTAGAAGCGTAGAAGTCCTTGAGCGGTTCGGTGGTTTCGTGATAGACACGGAGACGCTGTTTCACAACGTCGGGCTGATCGTCCGCCCGCACCGAAAGGGGCGTCCCGCATTTGTCGCAGTTCTTGCCGTCCTTCGGGGGGATCGACGTCAGATGGTAGGTCGCGCCGCACTTGTCGCACACGCGCCGTCCCGTCATCCGTTCGATAATCACCTCGTCGGGCACCTCGATACTGACGACAGCGTCGAGATCCACTCCCATTTCGCCGAGCGCCGCTGCCTGCGGCACCGTGCGGGGGAATCCGTCCAGGATAAAACCGTTTGCGCAGTCGGGGGCGGAGAGCCGTTCCTTAATGATGCCGATGACGACGTCGTCCGGAACGAGTTGACCTTTGGTGGTGTACTCCTTTGCCTGAAGCCCCATCGGGGTTCCCGACTTGATCGCTTCACGGATGATCGCACCGGTCGAGATCGGGGGGATCCCCAGTCTCTTCGAGACGATCTCCGCCTGCGTTCCTTTGCCGGCGCCGGGGGCGCCGAGAAAAATGATCTTCATCTTCCGTTCTCCCTTACCGGAACTCAAAGGAATCCCTTATAGTTCCGCATCGTGAGTTGCGCTTCGAGTTCGCGGAAAGTCTCCTGCGCGACGCCGACCACGATCAGCAGCGAAGTACCGCCGAAGGTGAAGGTGCCGGCAAGGGTCTGCGCAAGGCTCGAAACCGAACTGCCGTAGTAGTCCTCGATCAGCGCCTTGATGATGGGCTGCATAACCAGCGGGCTGCCGATGATCGGAAGGATCGCGATGACGCCGAGGAAGAGTGCGCCGATCAGAGTGATCCGACGGAGGACTTTACGGATAAAGTCGACCGTGGGACGTCCCTGCCGGATACCGGGGATCGTACCGCCCTGCTTCTTCAGGTTGTTCGCGACTTCCACAGGATCGAAAGAAATGTTGATATAGAAATACGCGAAGAAGATGATGAGAAGGAACTCCATCGTAGGATAGAACCAACCCGTGGGAGCGAAGAACTTGTAGACCCCGCTCTCCTGGCTCGTTCCCATAAGCGTCATGATCGTCGGCGGGATCGAGATGATCGAACTCGCGAAGATGATCGGCATAACGCCGGTCATATTCAACTTGATGGGAAGGGTGGAGTTCTGTCCGCCCATCAGTTTCCGTCCGACCACGCGCTTCGCGTACTGGACGGGAATCCGACGTTCGGAACCGGTGATGAAAATAACGAAGATCGTAAGCCCGACGATGATGGCGACGACGGCGATCGCGAACAGAACCGCGAGCGAGCCGTACAGCCACTTGTCGCCCGTCGCGCTCTGCCCCTTGATGGAGTAGGAGACGACGGTGCCGAGCCGGATGAAGAACGAGACGGTGCCCGCGACGATGTTCGCGAACAGGATCAGCGAAATGCCGTTCCCCAGCCCGTTCTCGTTGATCTTCTCCGCCAGCCACATGATGAGTGCGGCGCCGGCGCAGAAGCAGACCACGATGGTCGCGGCGTACAGGAACCAGGTCCAGTTGCCAGCGCCGTCCTTGGTCGCGAAGGTCATGACCATTCCGTTGTTCGCGAGCAGCAGATAGTAGCCGATCGCGGTCACGAGTGCGAGCAGGATGGTCACGAAGCGGGTGATGTTGTTCAACTTCTTCTTGCCCTCTTCGGTCTTGCCGAGTTCACCGAGTTTCTTCGGGAACGCGACGCAGAGAAGTTGAATGACGATGGACGCCGTGATATAGGGGGAGATACCGAGCGCGAACAGAGTCGCGGTCGAGAGCGCGCCGCCCGACAGGGTGTCCATATAACTGAAGATCGTCCCGCTGAAGTTTCTCGAGAAGTTCGCGGCGTCAACGAAGGGAACCGGAATGACCGTTCCGAGTCTGTACAAGAAAAGAATGAACAGCACGAAAAGGATCTTTTGCTTGATTTCAGGTGTTCTCCACGCGTTCTTTAACGTCTGAAGCATCTCAAATCACCTCGGTCTTTCCACCTGCTGCTTCTATCTTTCCTTTCGCCGTTTCCGAAAAGACCGCCGCTTTCACAGTAAGTTTTTTGGTGATCTCGCCTCTGCCGAGGACCTTGATCCCATCGCATACCTTGCTGATGATGCCGGACTCGAGAAGCGCCTCGGCGTCAACCGTAGCGCCTTCCTCGAACTTCTTGTCGAGATCGTCCACGTTCACGACGGCGTAGACCACGCCGAACTTGTTGTGGAACCCTCTCTTCGGGAGTTTTCTGTAAAGGGGCAACTGACCGCCCTGGAAGCCCGGACGGACGCCGCCGCCCGAACGGGCGTTCTGACCTTTGTGGCCCTTGCCCGCCGTTTTTCCGTTGCCGGAACCCGTTCCTCTGCCGCGACGGAAGTTTTCCTTGACGGATCCTTCGTTCGGCGAAAGTTCATGGAGTTTCACTCTTTTATCCTCCTTCTGTCAATTCCGATCAAACGGTCTCCACCTTGACCAGGTGGGTGATAACGGTGATCATGCCCTGCGTGGCGGCGTCGTTCTTCAGAACGATGGAGTCGCCGATCTTCCGAAGGCCGAGGCAACGCGCGGTCTTCTTCTGGTTGGGCTTGCAGGCGATCAGGGACTTGACGAGCGTAATCTTAACGTTTTCCATCAGTTGTTACCCCCGTTCGCCTTGACCGCGTTGACGTCGATGCCGCGTTCGGCAGCGACCTGGCTCGCGGTGCGGAGTTGTTTCAGCCCCTCGAAGGTCGCCTTGACGACGTTGACGGGGTTGTTGGACCGCAGGCACTTGGAACGGATGTTCCGGACGCCCGCGAGTTCCAAAACGATACGGACCGCGCCGCCGGCGATGATACCGGTACCGGGAGCCGCCGGCTTCAGCAGCACGCTGCCCGAGCCGTAGATGCCGAGGATCTCGTGGGGGATCGTCGATCCCTGGAGCGAAACCTCGATCAGGTTTTTCTTGGCGTCCTCGATTCCCTTGCGGATCGCGTCGGGAACTTCGGCAGCCTTACCGAGACCAAAACCGACGTGTCCTTTTCCGTCGCCGACCACCATGAGTGCGGCAAACCGGGCAATACGGCCACCTTTAACGGTCTTGGAAACACGGTTCAGTGTGACGAGTTTTTCCTGAAGGTCCAACTCGTTCGCATCAATCAGTTTAGCCATGTTTTTCTCCTTCAAATTGATATTTCAAAATTGCTTTTGAAACAGTGTACAAACCGGAAAATCAGAACTTCAGGCCGCCCTCGCGAGCGCCTTCAGCCAGTTCCGATACACGTCCGTGGTAGATATAGCCGCTGCGGTCGAAGACCACCGTGGTGATCCCCTTCTCCGCTGCCCTTTCGGCAATCAGTTGGCCGACCTTCTTCGCCGCCGCCTTGTTGGAGCCGATACCCTCGAATCCCTTTTCGTAGGTGCTGGCGGAAACCAGAGTGTTGCCCGTCGTGTCGTCGATGATCTGGCACGAGATGTGCGCGTTCGAGCGGAACACCGAAAGACGCGGACGCTCCGCGGTCCCCGAGATCTTCCCTCTCACTCTCAGATGTCTTTTCAGACGCTGACGGTTCTTATCTGTTCTCTTGACCATGAGTTCGTTCTCCTTTCACTTATTTACCGGTCTTACCGGCTTTGCGGCGGATCTTCTCGCCGGAGTACTTCACGCCCTTGCCGAGGTAGGGTTCGGGCGGTCTCTTGGAGCGGATCACGGCGGCGATCTGTCCGACCGCCTGCTTGTCGTACCCCTTGACGATGATCGTGGTGTTGTCGGGGATCTCAAAGGTGATCCCGTTCCCCTCCTCGAAGTAGATCGGGTGGGAATGTCCGAGGTTCAGAACGATCTTCTTGCCCTGTTTCTCGACCTTGTAACCGACGCCGACGATCTCGAGTTTCTTCGAGAATCCCTCGGTCACGCCCTTCACCATGTTGGCGATCAGAGCGCGGGTGAGGCCGTGGAGCGCACGGTTCTCTTTCTCGTCGTCCGGACGGGAGACGGTCAGGGTCGCGCCGTCCACTTTGATCCCGAGCGCGGGATTGAAGGTCTCGGTCACTTCGCCGAGTTTACCCTTCACGGTCACCACGTTACCTTCGGCAACGGTGACGGTCACGCCTGCGGGAATGGTAATGGGTTCTCTTCCGATTCTTGACATTTCAGTACCTCCCCGCCCTTACCACACGAAGGCGAGCACTTCGCCGCCGACGTTGGCAAGTCTGGCTTTCTTATCGGTCATGACGCCCTTCGAGGTCGACACGATCGCGATTCCGAGTCCGTTCATCACTCTCGGCATATCCTCGCAGGAAGCGTAGATCCGAAGACCGGGCTTCGAGACGCGACGAAGACCGTGAATGACCTTCGCTTTGCCCTCGCCGTACTTCAGGGTGATGCGAATGATCCCCTGCTTGCCGTCTTCGATCGTCTGGAACGCCTTGATATAGCCCTCTTCGAGCAGGATATCGGCGATCGCGCGCTTCATGTTGGACGCGGGAATGTCAACGCTCTGGTGTTTCGCGTCGTTGGCGTTCCGGATCCGGGTGAGCATATCTGCGATAACATCCCGCGGCGGCTGACCGGCGGTTAAAGCCGCGCCGGCTTTCCTTCCGGTCGGTTGAGGCTTCTCGGATTACCAGCTCGCCTTTCTGACGCCCGGGATCTCGCCCTTGTAGGCAAGTTCACGGAAGCAGATACGGCAGATCCCGTATTTCCGGATATATGCGTGAGGTCTTCCGCAGATCTTGCAGCGGTTGTACGCTCTGGTCGAGAACTTGGGGGTTCTCTGCTGCTTCAGAATCATGGATTTTTTAGCCATTCTCGTTTTCCTCCTGCATTATTTGGAAAAGGGAGCGCCCATAAGAGCAAGCAACTCTTTGGCTTCCTCGTCGGTTCCGGCGGTGGTAACGAATACGATATCCATACCGCGGATCTTCTCGACCTTGTCGTACTCGACTTCGGGGAAGATCAACTGTTCCTTCAGACCGAGGGAGTAGTTGCCTCTCCCGTCGAAGGCGTTGGGATTGATGCCCTTGAAGTCACGGACGCGGGGGAGAGCGAAGTTGAAGAGTTTATCCATAAACTCGTACATTCTCTCGCCGCGGAGCGTCACTTTGACGCCGATCTTCATGCCCTGACGGACCTTGAAGTTCGCGACCGACTTTCTGGCATAGGTGGGAACCGCCTTCTGACCCGCGATCATGGTGATCTCGTCGATCACGCTGTCGATGACCTTGGCGTTCTCACGCGCGTCGCCCACGCCGACGTTGATCACGATCTTGTCGAAGCGCGGGATCTGCATCGGGCTCTTGTAGGCGAATTTCGTCATCAGAGCAGGAGCGACTTCGTTCTTATACTTTTCGGCAAATCTCGACATTGTCTCTTCCTCCTCCTCAGATCTTCTTGCCGCACTTGACGCAGAGGCGAACCTTGACCTGTTTGCCGTCCACGGTCTCGTAACCGGCTTTCACACGTCTGCCGCACCCGCAGTTGGGGCAGTAGAGTTGGACCTTCGACGCGTAGACCGCGCCTTCGGTCTTGATGATACCGCTGACGTCGCCCTGTTTGCGCGCCTTGGTATGCTTGGACACGACGTTGACGCCCTCGACGATGACCTTGCCCTCTTCGGGAGAGGTCGCGATGACTTTTCCGATGCGGCGGGTCCTCTCGCCGTCCTTCCTCATCCATCTGTCGCTGCCGGAGAGAACGACAACGGTATCGCCCGTTTTGATGTGCATTTTACTCATTGTTGCTTCCTCCGATCAAAGTACTTCGGGAGCGAGGGACAGGATCTTGGTGAAATCGCTGTCGCGGAGCTCTCTTGCCACAGGGCCGAAAATACGCGTCCCCTTCGGGGTGTTGTCATCCTTGAGAATGACAGCCGCGTTCTCATCGAACTTGATATAGGATCCGTCTGCCCGGCGAAGTTCCTTCACCGTACGGACGACGACCGCCTTGACCACTTCGCCCTTCTTCACGACCCCGTTGGGCGCCGCCTTTTTAACGGCGCAGACAACGATATCGCCGATACCGGCGTAGCGACGACGGGAACCGCCGAGAACACGGATACACATCAGTTCTTTGGCGCCGGTGTTATCGGCGACCTTCATTAAAGACTGTTGCTGAATCACTGATCTTTTCCTCCTGAATTCTCTTCGGCAAGCGTTTTGACCTGCCTACTTCTGAATTGAGTTTCTCGATTACTGTGCCCGTTCGATGATCTCGACGAGACGCCATCTCTTCATCTTGGAGAGAGGTCTGGTCTCCATGACGGAGACCTTATCGCCGATCTGGCAGGCGTTGTCCGCATCGTGCGCGTAGATCTTCACGGTACGCTTGATGATCTTCCCGTACTTCGGGTGGCGGACGTGGTCCTCGATCGCGACCGCGATGGTCTTATCCATCTTGTTGCTGACGACGCGGCCGACTCTGACTTTTCTCAAATTACGTTCTTCCATTTTACGTCCTCCTTCAAGCGTTCTTCTCGCGAAGAACAGTCATCACGCGAGCGATATCGTGCTTGACGTCGGTGATCTTGTGGGGATTGTCAAGTTGGTTGATCGCGTGCTGGAAGCGGAGATTGAACAGTTCCTTCTTGAGGTCCTGCAGTTTGACGCCGAGTTGCTCGGCGCTCATGCTTCTGAGTTCTTCTGCTTTCACGGCTCAAACCTCCTCTGCCTCTTGTTCCTTGGCAACGAACTTGGTCTTGATCGGCAGTTTGTGACCGGCAAGACGCATTGCCTCTTTGGCGACTTCCTCGGAGATCCCGTCCATCTCGAACAGGACGCGTCCGGGTTTCACCACCGCGACCCAGTACTCGGGCGAACCTTTACCGGAACCCATACGAGTCTCGGCGGGCTTTTCCGTAATGGGCTTGTCGGGGAAAATCTTGATCCAGACTTTACCGCCGCGCTTGATATAACGGGTCATGGCGATACGGGCCGCCTCGATCTGATTGCTCGTGATCCAGGCGGGCTCAAGCGCCACGAGTCCGAAACTGCCGTTCGTGACGGTGTTGCCGCGCAGGGCTTTGCCCTTCATACGACCGCGCTGAACACGACGGTACTTGACTCTTTTCGGCATTAACATTGTCAGTTGCCCCCTTCGTTGGATTTGTTGAAGTTCCGGCCACCGGCGTTTCTGCCGAAGCGGCGTTCGCCGCCGCTGCGGGGTCCGGCGTTGTTGCCGAACCGACGGTCGCCGTCACGACGGTTGCCGTCGTTGCGGCGCGGGCGTCTGTCGCGACGCTCTTCCGGTCTTCTCTCGGCGGCGCCTGCGTTCTCGGAGAGGACTTCCCCTCTGTAGATCCAGACCTTGACGCCGATCTTACCGTAGGTGGTGTTGGCTTCCCAGAAACCGTACTCGATGTCGGCGCGGAGCGTCTGCAGCGGAATGGTTCCTTCGTGGTAGTGCTCGGTACGCGCGATCTCGGCGCCGCCGAGACGGCCGCCGCAGGACACTTTCACGCCCTTGGCGCCGAGTTTCATGGTTCTGCCGATCGCCTGTTTCATGGCGCGGCGGAACGAGGTTCTTCTTTCAAGCTGCGAGGCGATGCTCTCGGCGACGAGCTGTGCGTTCAGATCGGGGTTCTTGATCTCGAACACGTTGACGGCGACCGGTTTCCCGACCATCGCTTCGAGTTCGGTTTTCAGCTTCTCGATCTCGACGCCGCCGCGTCCGATCACCATACCGGGCTTCGCGCAGTGGATGAACACGCGGACTCTCGCCCGGTCGCGCTCGATCTCGACCTTCGGAACGCCGGCTGCCTGGAGTTTTTCTTTCAGATACTTTCTGATCTTATAATCGGAAAC
>CACYZS010000036.1 GCA_902778985.1 uncultured Ruminococcus sp. | reverse complement strand
CAGGGAACACGAATATGCCATGTACATCATCTGCGACGCGGAAGACTCCGGAAACAAAGGCGTCGATAAGTACATCGGGAGCCTGACAGACGAGGAACTGGCGAAAGTCCTTGATTTCAATGATTATTACGGGCTGGAGGAATACGATACCGTGATATGGAAGGTGCCGTGCTTCGAGATGGAGTTCCGGCGTGCTTTCAAAAAAGACCTTCAGAAGCTCGGCATGTTAGAGTGCTTCAACATTGAAACGGATGACTTCCGGAAGTTCGCCCCTGTCTGCATTGACGAAGTGATCCAGAAGGTGCACTCTCTCGGCCTCGAACTGAAACGTGTCGAGGAATAATTGACAGGAGGAAAATCTGAAAATGCCCGGAACCAGAAAACTCGGCAGACCGACGGCTCACCGCAACGCCATGCTCCGCGGGCTGGTCACCTATCTCCTCGAAAACGAGGAACTCGAGACCACCTACACGAGAGCCAAGGAAGTGAGCGCCCTCGCCGATAAGATGATCACGCTCGCCAAGACGCCGGACGATCTTTCGTCCTACCGTCAGGCGCTCTCCTTCATCACGAAGAAGGACGTGGCGAGAAAACTGTTCAAGGTGATCGGTCCGCGTTACGCCGACCGCACCGGCGGTTACACCCAGGTTTACAAACTCGGTCCCCGTCGCGGAGACGGCGCCGAGATGGCGAAGATCCGGCTGACGCCCGTTGCGGCTGCCGCCGAACCCGCCGCCGAAACCGAGGAAAAGAAGTAATCGGAAAAGCACCCGCTTCGGCGGGTGCTTTTTGCGTGATATGCGCTTCCTTCGGCAGCGGACGATCTATTTGCGCCGACGGCGCAAATCATGCGATCTCTGATCGCAATTCACGAACGGCGGAACCGTTCAATTCATGCGCCGCAGGTGCAATTCACGCGCGAAGCGCAATTCATTCCCGCCTCCCTCAGGGAGAGAGGCAGGAAAGAAAAAAACGATTGTTCACAGTTTCCCGCTTGATTTTTTCGGTCGGAAGCACTATAATAGTATGGTCAAAATGATTGCGCGCGCAACCATCCCGTTTTGGGGAGATTTGCGCCGGAAAGGATACAAACGGTATGATTCGTCGTCTTGCGGGATGCGTGCGTGAATTCAAGCGCCCGGCGATCCTGACCTTCCTGTTCATCGTACTGGAAGCCGTGATCGAGTGCTTTATCCCCCTCATCACCGCAAACCTTCTGAACGCGTTGAAGAACGGGGCGGCACTTTCGCTCGTCTTCCGTTTCGGCGGATTGCTCGTCGTGATGGCGATCCTGTCGCTCTGCTGCGGGGGCATCGCGGGGTACACCAGCGCGAAGGCGTCGGCGGGATTTGCCCGCAACCTGCGCCACGACGTGTTCTCGCGCGTGCAGACCTTCTCGTTCGATAACATCGACAAGTTCAATTCCGCCTCTCTTGTGACGCGTATGACCACCGACGTCTCGAACGTGCAGATCTCGTTCATGATGCTGATCCGGATCGCGATCCGCGCGCCCCTGATGCTGGTCTTCTCGATCGTGATGGCGTTCATCATGGCGCGGAAACTCGCGCTCACTTTCGTCGTCATTGTCCCGGTCCTCGGCTGCGGCTTCTTCTTCGTCGCACACGCGGCGATGCCGGCGTTCCGCCGCGTCTTCCGCAAATACGACCGACTGAACGAGTCGATCGAAGAGAACGTGCGCGGGATGCGCGTCGTCAAGGGCTTTGCCCGCGAGGATTACGAGAAAGAGAAGTTCGGGCGAGCCGCGGGCGATATCAAGCGCGATTTCACTCACGCGGAACGCATCGTCGCGATCAACTCGCCCCTGATGCAGAGTTGCATCTACTTCAATCTCGTTTTCATTCTGCTCTTCGGTTCGTACCTGGTCATCTCAAGCGGCGGCTCGACCATCGACGTCGGGCAGATGTCGGCGATGATCACCTACGGGTTCCAGGTCATGATGCAACTGATGATGCTGACGATGATCTTCGTCACCCTGACCATCTCCGCCGAATCGGCGCGCCGTATCGACGAGGTGCTGCGCGAGGTGCCGACGCTCGAGAACCCGGAAAACCCGGTGAAAGAGGTCAAAGACGGTTCGATCGACTTCGACGCCGTTTCCTTCAAATATTCCGCCGCGGCGCACAAGGACGCGCTCTCGGACGTCGATTTACATATCAGGTCCGGTATGACGGTCGGGATCCTCGGCGGTACCGGCGCGGGTCAATCGACGCTGGTCCAACTGATCCCCCGGCTCTACGACGTCACCGAAGGTGCTGTCCGCGTCGGCGGACGCGACGTGCGCGAATACGATACCGAGGCGCTCCGCGACGCGGTCGCGATGGTGCTTCAGAAGAACCTGCTCTTCTCGGGCACGATCAAGGAGAACCTGCTCTGGGGCAACCCCGACGCCTCCGACGAGGAGATCGCCGAGGCGTGCCGGCTCTCGCAGGCGGACGAGTTTATCCGCACCTTCCCCGAAGGGTACGAGACCAAGATCGAGCAGGGCGGCACCAACGTCTCCGGCGGGCAGAAACAGCGTCTCTGCATCGCGCGGGCGCTGCTCAAACGCCCGAAGATCCTGATCCTCGACGACTCGACCAGCGCGGTCGATACCCGCACCGACGCCTTGATCCGTCAAGGGTTTAAGGAGTACATTCCCGATACCACCAAACTGATCATCGCGCAGCGCGTCGCGTCGGTTATGGACGCCGACCTGATCTGCGTGATGGAGAACGGGCGGATCGTCGCCGCGGGCAAGCACGGCGAACTGCTCGAGAGTTGCGACATCTACCGCGAGATCTACGAACAGCAGACCGCGAGTACCGCCGCCGAAGAAAAGGGGGTGGAGTGAGATGCCGAGACCGATGCCTACCCGGGGCGCAGCCCCGACCGATATGCGCGGCCGCCGTCCCGCCTTCAGTATGAAGATCCTCGGACGGATCGTCGGCAACCTGTTCCGCGCCTACCCCGTGATGCTGCCGATCTCGATCTTCTGCATGATCTGTTCGGCTGTCGTTTCGTCGATCCCCTCGATCTTCCTGCAGAAGGTGATCGATATCGTGACCGATTTCGGGAAAGCGGGGAACACCTCCTGGGCCGAGGCGGCGCAGCAGATCGTGCCGCTGGTGTCCATTCTGATCGCGCTTTACGTCTGCTCGATTGTCTTCCTTACGCTCCAGTCGCAGATGATGGCGATCATCACGCAGGGCTTCCTCGACAAGATGCGCCGCAAAATGTTCGACAGTATGCAGAACCTGCCGATCGGTTTCTTCGACACGCACAAGCACGGCGACGTCATGAGTTACTACACCAACGACATCGACACCCTGCGTCAGTTGATCTCGCAGGCGCTGCCCAGTCTGGTGCAGTCGAGCGTGATCGTTCTGACCGTTCTCTTGATCATGCTCTGGTTCAGCGTCTGGATGACCTTGATCGTTCTGACGGGGGTTGTCGCGATGGTCTTCGTTTCCCGCAAGATCGGCGGCGGCTCGGCGCGCTTCTTCGTCCGTCAGCAGCGTTCGATGGGGAAGAACGAGGGCTTTATCCAGGAGATCATGAACGGCGAGAAGGTCGTCAAGGTCTTCTGCCACGAGGAGAAGAGCAAAGCCGAGTTCGATCAGATCAACGACCAACTCTACGAGGACAGTTTCAAGGCGCACGCCTACGCCAACTGCCTCGGCCCGATCATCATGAACATCGGGAATATCCTCTACGTTCTCTGTGCGACGGTGGGCGGCGTCTTCCTTGTCACCGGGATCACGAACTTTTCGATCTCCGGGCTGCCGCTCACGATCAGTCTGGTCGTTCCGTTCCTCACGATGACCAAGCAGTTCACCGGGAACATCAATAACTTCTCGCAGCAGATCAACGCGATCGTCATGGGCGCCGCGGGCGCCGGGCGCATCTTTGAACTGATGGACGAGGCGCCCGAGGTGGACGACGGCTACGTCACGCTGGTCAATGCCAAGATCGACGAGAACGGCAATCTCACCGAGACCGCCGAGCATACCGGGATCTGGGCGTGGAAACACCCGCACGGGGACGGTACGCTGACCTACACGCGTCTTCGCGGCGACGTGCGGCTCTTTAACGTCGATTTCGCCTACGAACCCGGCAAACCCGTTCTTCACGACGTCAGCGTCTGGGCGGAACCGGGGCAGAAGGTCGCCTTCGTCGGCGCGACCGGAGCGGGGAAGACCACCATCACCAACCTGATCAACCGCTACTACGACATCGCCGACGGCAAGATCCGCTACGACGGGATCAACGTCAACAAGATCAAAAAGTCCGATCTCCGTCGCTCACTCGGCATCGTCTTGCAGGAGACCAACCTCTTCTCGGGGACGGTCATGGACAATATCCGCTACGGGCGGCTCGACGCGACCGACGACGAATGTATCGAGGCGGCGAAATTGGCGGGCGCGGACGATTTCATCACCCGGCTTCCCGACGGCTACGACACCCTTCTGACCGAGAACGGCGCCAACCTCTCGCAGGGACAGCGTCAGTTGATTTCGATCGCGCGCGCCGCGATCGCCGATCCCCCGGTCATGATCCTCGACGAGGCGACCAGTTCGATCGATACCCGCACCGAGGCGATCGTGCAGCGCGGTATGGATAAACTGATGGAAGGGCGCACGGTCTTCGTCATCGCGCACCGGCTCTCGACGGTCATGAATTCCGACGTCATCATGGTCCTTGACCACGGTCGGATCATCGAGCGCGGCAGCCACGCCGACCTGATCGCGGCGAAGGGGACCTACTACCGGCTCTACACCGGTGCCTTTGAACTGGAATAACCCGCATAAAACCGGGGGGCGGGGATATCCCGCCCCCTTTTGAAAAGGAGAGAAAAACCGTGACGGCAAGAGACAACTGGAAGAAACTTTCGAAGATCCTTGACGAAGCCGACGCCTACGACCGCGCGATCGGCAAACTGAACTTCGACCTCGAATGCACCGCGCCCGAGGAAGGAATGGATCAGGCGGGGGAGGATATGGCGATCCTCGGTCAACGCCTCTTTTCCCTTACGCACTCCAAGCGCTACGTGGCGCTCCTGACCGCCCTCAAAAACGACTCGGAGGGGCTCACCGACCGGCAGAAGCGCGCCGTCGAGATCCTTTGGCGCTCCCACGAAAAAGAGAAGAATCTTTCGCCCGCCTTCGCCTATCGCTTCGATCTGGCGCAGACCCGCGCCTACACCGCGTGGCTCGGGGCGAAGAAGGCGTCGGATTTCTCGCGCTTCGCCCCCGCGTTTGAAAAGATCGTCGACCTGACGCGTAAGGCGATCCTGCTTCGCGACAAGAAATACCCCACCGTCTACGACGCGCTGCTCGACGATTACGAACCGGGCGGGAGCATCGGGCAACTCGACGGCTTTTTCGCCGCCCTGAAAGCGCGGATCCTGCCGCTGATCAAACGGATCGAGGAAGAGGGAAGGGAGATCCGCACCGACTTCCTCACCCGTCCCGTCCCGATCGCCAAGCAGGAGCAGTTCTCGCGCGCGATCCTCGACCTTGAAGGGCTGCGCCGCACCGCGTTGGTGCTCTCGACCACCGAGCACCCCTTCACCGACCACTACGGACCGCACGACGTCCGGGTCACGACCCACTACTACGAGAACAACTTCGTCTCCAACATCTTCACCACCCTGCACGAGGGCGGACACGCCCTGTTCATGCAGAACGAGCCCGAGGAGTACTACGCCGACCACGTCGCCGACGAGATGACCTCCGCGATGCACGAGACGGTCTCGCGCTTCTTCGAGAACTACATCGGGCGGAGCGCGGCGTTCGTCCACTACCTGTACCCGATCGTGCAAAAGGTCGGCGGCAAGACCTTCTCCGACGTATCGGAAGAAGAACTCTATCTCGCCGTCAACTCCTCGAAACCCGGGCTGAACCGCTGCGATTCGGACGAGTTGACCTATCCGATCCACGTGATGATCCGCTACGAACTCGAAAAGGCGTTCGTCAACGGCGACCTCGCGATCAAGGGTATTCCCGCCGCCTGGAACGAGCGGTACAAGGCGTATCTCGGTGTCGACGTCCCGAACGACGCCGAGGGGTGCCTGCAGGACGTGCACTGGACGGGTATGTACGGATACTTCCCGTCCTACGCGCTCGGGAACGCCTACGGCGCGCAGATCCTGCATACGATGGAAAAGGAGTTCGACGTCTTCGACGCCGTCTCCAAGGGCGACCTCTCGAAGGTCGGCGCGTGGCTGACCGAGCGCGTCTTCTCGATCGCGTCGCTTACCGATCCCGACGAGTGGATCAAGCGCATCACGGGCGAACCGCTGAACGTGAACTACTACCTCGATTATCTCGAAAACAAGTTCAAGACCATCTACCAACTCTCGTGAAAAGAGCGCCTCTTGCGAGGCGCTCTTTTCAAATGATATATCGCGTTCGCGATATGATATACGGCGCGGATTTTTCTCCGCGCCGTATGATATACTTGCTTGTGCAAGCATGATATATTGCGCCGGAGGCGCAATATGATGGTTATCAAACATACGCCGCAGGCGTATATCATCCGTTCCGAACGGAACGGATATCATTGCGACGCCGTGCGTCGGTTACGGGGTGACGAGCGAGATCGTCGCGACGACGGCGATGTGATCCGAGAGGGACGTGTTGACGGCGCGGAAATTGCTGATGGTCAGTCCCTTGACGATGATATCGTCGACCGCCCATTCGAGCCCGCCGGTCGCAGAACCGGTGCAGGTCAGGATCTCGCCGTAGTTGCCGAGCGAGTAGCCCGCGTCGGCGAACGGATCGAAGTAGAACTTGTGGTAGGCGTTCCAGTCGCCCATCATCACGACGTGGTCGACGTCACGGTACAGGTCGATCAGTTCGGCGATCTGCGCCTGGCAGACCGTATCGGGGGAGCGGTCCTCGTCAAAGGCGAGGTGGGTGAAGACGAAGTGCACCGTCTCGGTCCCCACGACCAGTTCCGCGGTGATATAGTAGTAATACTCCGCTTTGTTGGTCGACGAATAGAGCAGTTCTACGCCCTGGTTGCATTCAAAATTGTGGACCGTGATGTTCCGGAGCGGCAGGTTCGAGAAGACGGCGTTGCAACTGAAATGCCGCTGCTCGCCGGCGAAGTAGATGGGCGGGCGTTCCGCGAACAGCGCGGTTTCGGCGGGGTTGCTCGGCGTGAAGAGACGGCTGTATTCGTTGACGCACAGGATATCGGCGTCAAGCCCCTCGATGTAGTCGCGGTATTCCTGCGATTTGGTCTCGTAGTCGGAATCGGCGATCCGGGTGTTGTTGGCGTTGCCGTTCGCGTAATGCCCGATGTTCCAGGACGCGACCGTGAAGGTCGTCGGGCAGTCGGCGCTCATGAAGATCGCGGTGTAGACGGCGTCGGACGTTGCCGGGGCGATCTCCTTGTCCCACCCGACGAAGAGCATCCCGTCCTTTTCGGGGGTGACGGGACATTCGGGAAGGGTTTTTCCGGCGGTCTGCACCTTATATTCGGTATCCTCCACGACGAAGGTGATATCGTAATAGCGCGGCGCGTAGGTGTATCTGGCGGTATAGACGACGAAGGATTTGCCGTTCATGTTTTCCGCCGTCGGAGGGACGATCTCCTTGTCCCAACCCGAGAAGTTGCCGATCTTATCGTCGGTATAGAAGGGCGCGTCGTATCCGTCGGGCGGCGTCGGCGTTTCGCCCTCGTGAACCGAAACGCGGATCAGGTCGCTTGCGGTCTTGAGACTGAACCGGATCTCGTAGACCGTCAGTCCGTATTCGCCGACGGTCGCCGTATAGGTGGCGTTTTCGGTCGCGGGGACGAACTCTTTGTCCCAACCTGTGATCTTGTAATAGTGTTCGGAGGTTTCCCAAGAGGTTTCACCCGTGTAGACGGGCGTTTCGCCCGCCGGAACGCGAACGGTGGTCTCGTTTCCCGAGACCGAGAAGGTGATCGCGTAGGTACCGTCGAACGCGGTGGTCGCGTCCACCGTTCCGCCGCACGAGGCGAGCAGGAGCAGAACGGGGACGAGGAGGAGCGAGAGCAGTCGTTTCATCTTCTTCATAACGGATCCTTTCGAGGACGTATTCGGGACCGAAGGGGGCGTCCCGTTTTGATTTTTGAATTCCATTATACCGCGTTTTGCGCTCGATTGCAAGATAAAAGACCGAAAAAACGAAAAAACCGACGCGCAAGCGTCGGTTTTTTGCTTGGGTCACCGGATGACCAACTCGCCGTTCTCGGCGTCGACCTGCAGGGTCGAGCCGGGTGCGGGATCGTCGGACAGGATCTTGCGCGCGATCAGCGTTTCGAGTTTGGATTGCAGATAGCGCTTCAAGGGGCGCGCGCCGTAGATCGGATCGTAGCCCGCGTCGGCGATCAGATTCTTCGCCGCGTCCTCGCGGGTGAGCGGACGGTAGAAGACGATCTCGTCGAGCCGGTTCAGGAATTCGGGACGGAACGACGCTTTGAGCAGGCGGTTGACCCCCTCGCGCGCCTCGTCCGAGATCTCGCCCGACGGGGTGATACCGTCGAGGATCAGGTCGGAGCCGAGGTTGCTCGTCAGGATCAGGATGGTGTTCTTGAAGTCCACCGTCCGTCCCTGGCTGTCGGTGATCCGCCCGTCGTCAAGCACCTGGAGCAGGATGTTGAACACGTCGGGGTGCGCCTTCTCCACCTCGTCGAACAGCACGACCGAGTAGGGACGGCGTCTGACCGCCTCGGTGAGTTGCCCGCCCTCGTCGTAGCCGACGTATCCCGGAGGCGCGCCGATCAGGCGAGAGACCGAGAACTTTTCCATATACTCGGTCATATCGATCCGGATCAGGTTCTTTTCGTCGTCGAAGAGCGCCTCGGCGAGCGCCTTCGCCAGTTCGGTCTTGCCGACGCCGGTCGGACCGAGGAAGAGGAACGAACCGAGCGGTCGGTCGGGATCCTGGATCCCCGCGCGCGAGCGCAGGATCGCGTCGGCGACGCGCGAGACCGCCTCGTCCTGTCCGATCACGCGGCGGTGCAGAACGTCGTCGAGGTGGAGCAGTTTTTCGCGTTCGCCCTCCATCAGCCGCTGCACCGGGATCCCGGTCCAGCGCGCGACGATCCGCGCGATCTCCTCTTCGGTGACGGCGCGGCGGAGAAGGGAAGTCCCCTTGTCGCCCGTTTCGGCTTCGGCGCTCTCGGCTTCTTCCAGTTCCTTCTGCAGTCCGGGCAGTTTCCCGTATTTCAGTTCGGCGGCGCGGTTCAGGTCGTATTTCGCCTCGGCGGCTTCGATCTCGGCGTTGGTCTGTTCGATCTCTTCGCGGATCTTCTGCACCTTGCCGATCGCGTCCTTCTCGTTCTTCCACCTGATCTGCATGGCGTTCATCTCGTCGCGTTTTTCGGCGAGTTCCGCCCGCAGTTTTTCAAGCCGCTCCTGCGAGAGTTTGTCGGTCTCCTTTTTTAAGGCGGTCTCCTCGATCTCGAGTTGCATGATCCGGCGCGAGATCTCGTCCATCTCGGTCGGCATCGAGTTCATCTCGGTCTTGATCAGGGCGCACGCCTCGTCGACCAGGTCGATCGCCTTGTCGGGCAGAAACCGGTCGGTGATGTAGCGGTTCGAGAGCGTCGCCGCCGCGATCAGCGCCTGATCGTGGATCTTCACGCCGTGGTAGACCTCGTAGCGTTCTTTCAGTCCCCGCAGGATCGAGACCGTATCCTCGACCGACGGTTCGTCCACCGTGACCGGTTGGAACCGGCGCTCGAGCGCGCTGTCCTTCTCGATGTACTTGCGGTACTCGTCGAGCGTGGTCGCGCCGATGCAGTGGAGTTCGCCGCGCGCCAGCATGGGCTTTAAGAGGTTGCCCGCGTCCATCGCCCCGTCGGTTTTGCCCGCGCCGACGATGGTGTGCAGTTCGTCGATGAAGAGAATGATCTTGCCCTCTGACGCCTTCACCTCGTTCAGCACGGCTTTCAGGCGTTCCTCGAACTCGCCCCGGAACTTCGCCCCGGCAATCAGGGCGCCCATATCGAGCGAGAACAGCACGCGGTCGCGCAGGTTCTCGGGTACGTCGCCGCGCGCGATCCGGATCGCCAACCCTTCGGCGATCGCGGTCTTACCGACGCCGGGTTCGCCGATCAGGCAGGGGTTGTTCTTGGTTTTGCGCGACAGGATCCGGACCACGTTGCGGATCTCGTCGTCCCGCCCGATCACGGGATCGAGTTTCTGGCGCTTCGCCTGTTCGGTCAGGTCGGTGCCGTACTTCTTCAAAACGTCGTAGGTCGCCTCGGGATTGTCGCTCGTCACCTGGCGGTTCCCGCGCACCTGTTTTAAGGCGGGCAGGATCGCGTCGCGGGTCACGCCGTTCTTTTTGAAAATGGGGGAGAGCGTCGCGTCTGCTTTGTCGATCAGCGCGAGCAGGATATGCTCGACCGAGATAAACTCGTCCCGCATCTTCTCGGCGATCTGTTCGGCTTCCGAGAGGGCAAGATCGACGTCGCGCGACACGTAGATCCGGTCGTCGCCGCTGCTCTTCACCTTGGGCAGCCGTCCGAGCGCGATGTCAAGCGCCCCCGCGAGCAGGTTACATTCGATCCCCGCCGCCTTGAGCAGCCCGGGGACCAGTCCGTCGGCTTCGGCGATCAGCGCCCGCATCAGGTGGATCTGCTCCATCTGCTGATTGCCGTTCTGCAGCGTCAGGTTCTGCGCCTCGCGCAGCGCCTCAACGCTCTTTTGCGTGTATTTTTCGGGATTGACCATACTTTTCTCACTCCGTTCCGTACCGCCCGTTTGGCGGTTAGACTTTCTTTGACCATCTGGAAATAGTATAGTCCGAAGCCGTGAACGCAATTTGAAAATTCCGTGAACGAATTGTAAATGTTAGCACTCGAACGCACAGAGTGCTAAACCGCCGCCGGGCGAACCGACAGCAGGAATAGGGAATAACGAAGCGGTCGAACGCGCCCCGGTTCTGCGGGTGCGTTCCGTCCCTTGACAATTTTTTCTTTTTCGGATATTATATAAGCAGAAGGTTTCACAATTTTTTTCTCCGTTTCCCGACCGCATAACAACGTTTATCAATTATCGTATCGTCAGGGAAACAGATAATGCAAAGGAGGGCTTTATGAAGTTGCGCGCCGTTTCTTTCGTTTTGCTTCTCGTTTTGGGGCTGCTTTTGCTCGCGTCGTGTGAACCCTCACGGGACAAACGCTTTGCAAGTATTGTCGGAGACGAAATAACGGACGAGGAGTATGCCGTTCTGCGTGATACGGAAAACTACAAATACTCTGATCATGCACCCAAAGAGTTTACTCTGACCGATCAACCGGTTCTGCGTTATTTCCCGTTTCTTTATCCGCAGCAAATGGCGCAGTCTCCCGCCGATTTTTCGGACGACGCTTTTCT
>CACYZS010000035.1 GCA_902778985.1 uncultured Ruminococcus sp. | reverse complement strand
CGTCGCGTTCGGTCATGGGGCTTCTCCTTCGGTTTGGACGGTGACGGCGGCGCGGCTCTCGGTTTTCAGCCACGCGGCGATCCTGTTCTGCAGTCCCGCGTCGCGCGCGTGCAGCACGACGGTCACGCTTCCCGGACCGTCCCCCGCGGGCAGGGCGACGGCGACCGCCGCCGGCGTTACCCCGAAGCGGCGGGCGATCTCCTCGCGCAGCGCGCGTTCCGCCTCGCCCGTAACGAGGGTTTCGGGGGTGGTTTCGGTCTGCCCGACGGTATCGGGGAGCCGGTCTTCGGGGAGCGCGGGGAGTTCGTCAAACGCCGTGAGGATCGGGAGCAGCAGGGCGAGCAGCGTCGCGAGCGAGACGGCGAAGAGGACGGTGCGCCGTGTCTTGCCGCGCGGGGCGAGCGAAGTCCCCACGTGTGCCGCCGCCGCGATCAGTATGATCGACGGAAGGATCTTCACGGCGTCGGGACGCACCGGACGAGAACGCCGGTCGAGATAAGAAACAGGGTCGCCCCCATCGCAAGCGAGGCGAGCAGAAGGTCGAAGACCGCGCGGAACTCCCCGAGCAGACGTTCGGTCGACGAGAGCGAGAACGCCCGCGCCACCGCCCCCGTGAGCGAATAGGAAAAGCGGAAGAGGAGCAGGCGGATCAGGGTCGGGAGAAACAGAAGGAGCAGGGCGTAGACCGCCCCGACCCCGACCGAGCGACGGAGAAGCGCGAGCGAACCCGAGACCGTCGAGAGCGTCCCCGACACCGTCCCGCCGACGATCGGGATCATACCCGAGAGGGCGGTCTTCGCGCTTTTCAGGGCGACTCCGTCGCTCGACGCAGACAGCCCGGTTTGGAGCGAAAGCGACGCCGTGAAGACGGTGGAAAGGATCCCGGCGGCAAAGAGGAAGAAGCCGCGCAGATTGGACGAAAGCCCGTCGAGTTTCAGTTCGTCCCCGCCGAGCGCCCCGCAGAGCGACAGCCCGAAGCAGCAGCCCGCGACGGCGGGCAGGATACGGCAGAAGAACAGCCCGACGAAGGAGAGGATCGCCGCGATCCCGCCCGACGCCGCCGCGGCGGTGGCGATCCCGCCCCCCGAGAGCGAGAGGGCGGTCATCACGGGCAGAAACGCCCCGAGCACCTTCGAGAGCGACGAAAGGCAGTCGCCGACCGAGGAAAGCGTCCCCGCCGCGATCCGATAGACCGCGAGCGAGACCACCACCGCAAGCGCCCCCGAGACCGGCGTCCGTTCGCCCGTCCCGCCCCGGGCGAAGAGTTCGTAGCACGCCGAGAGCAACACCAGGGCGAGCAGGGAAAAGAAGCCGGGGAGCACGGTTTTCCACCCGTCGGAAAGCCCCTCGGAGAGCAGGAGAAAGAAGGACTTGACCCCGACCAGGTCTGTCAGTTCCCCCACGTCGTCGGAGGCGGGGAGTTTTTCGCGCACCCCGTCGGGCAGCCCCGCAAGAAAGTCGTCCCACGCCGCGTCCCCGGTCTTGTCCGGGGAAGCGCCGTCAGCCGAGGCGGGAAGGGACAGGAGCGCGAAGAACAGAAGCGCGAGCACGCAGACCGACAGCCGTTTCATTTCGCGTCTCCTTTCGTTTATCCCCCGCCGGCAAGCGAGAGGGCAAGTTCGGTCAGGGTGAGAAGATCGGGAAGGCAGAGAAGCAGGATCTCCCCCCGCCCCGCGCATTCGAGCGCCGAGGCGGCGCCGCTCTCCCCGAGTTCGCGGCAGACGCCCGAGCCGATCTCGGTCAGATACCCGCAGCACAGCACTTTGAGCAGGGTTTCGAGGTACGGAGAGAGGGCGGAACGCTCCGCCAGATCGCAAAAAACCGCAACCGCCCCCCCGAGTCGCCGCACGAAGAACAGAAGCAGGAAAAGGACGCCCGACAGCGAGAGCAGCGGCGCGACCTTTCCGTTCTGCCCCTTCAGTACCGTCGCGGCAATCGAGGTGAGCAGGGCGATCCCGACCAGTTTCAGCATCAGATGCCGAAGACCTCCCGCACCGCGTCGAAAAGGTCGCCGATCTCGCGGACGAGAAGCAGGAAAACGATCACGATCCCGGCGATCGAGAGCAGGGTCGACTGTTCTTCCCGCCCCGCCTTTCCGAGGATCTGACAGGCGACCGAGACGAGGAAACCCACCCCGGCGATCTTGAGGATCAAAGAAACGTCCATCTTTTTTCCTTTCATGTCAGACGATCAGCAGAAGGAACAGCAGTCCCCCCGTCAGGATCAGGGTCGAGCGGAGCCGTACTTTGACGGTTCGCTCGTTCTTTTCGTGTTCGAGCAGTTCGGACAGTTCCGAGATCGCGCGGTCGCACGCCGCGAGTTCCTCGCTTTTCAGGGGGGCGCCCGCCCCCGAAAAGAACCCGTCGAGCAGCCGCGCCGCCTCGGGGGAAAGCGACAGGGCGGGCAGCGCGCGCCGGTACGCCGAGAGCAGGTCGCCCCCCTCGAGCGCGTCGAAGAAGCCCGCAGCCCGGAGCGCGGGGAGATCCGCCGTGCGGCAGATCTCGGGCAGGGGACGGGCAAAGCAGGCGATCTCGCGTTTGATCCTGCGCAGGAGGGTCAGGAACTCCTCGGTTTCGGAAAGCGCGCGTGAAGCCCGCCGTTTCAAGCCGAGCGGGACGAGGAACCCGACGGGCACTGTTTCCGGGAGCGTCGCCTCGTACTGGACGAAGCCGTCCCCGATCCCGATGAACGCGCCGAAGATCCCCGCCCGGAGCAGGGGCGAGACGGGGGAGGCGGAACAGAGGCGGGCAAGCGAGGACCCGTGGGCGGTCGCGACGATGGGGACGCCGCCGCCCTCGACCGAGAGGATCGCCGCGACCTCGTCTTCGCCCCCGATCTCGTCGACCAGGATCACGTCGGGCGAGAGGGTGCGGGTGGCGATCGCGATCCCCTCGCCCTTGCCGCAACCCGTCAGCAGATCGACGCAGGCGCCGCGTCCGTACCAATCCCCCGAGAGTTCGCCCCGACAGTCGACGATCGCCGTTCTGAGAGGGCGGGGACCGGTCGAGAGGCGCAGGGCAAGATCGCGCAGAACGGTGGTTTTGCCGCATCCGGGCGGCGAGAAGATGAGAAGTCCAAGGCGGCACCCCGACCGCCGGAACACCCGTTCGGCAAACTCCCCCGCGCCCGGGACCGCGCGCGCCACGCGGATCACGACCGAGCCGATCCGACGGATCCCGACGACCTTTCCGCCCTCGCACACGAACTCCCCCGCGATCCCCGCCCGCGATCCGCCCGGCAGGGGAAGGTACCCCTCGCACAGGCAGTCGCCGAAGGCGTAGAGCGAACCGCCCGCGATCCCCTTGACGAACGCGGTCAACTCGGCTTCGGTGAGGATCACCGGGAGCGCCGCCGTGCGCGCGCCGAAAACGAGGTGGCATCCGCGCTCCGCGTGGAGCCGGATCTCGCGGAGCGACGAGTCGAAGGAGGCGGTCGATCGACGGACCCTTTCGACCTCTCTCCGGAGGCGATCGGGCAGGGCGGAAAGTGCCGATAATACGGTCGTTGTCCTATGAAAAGACATTTTGACCTCTCCTTTCGTTTCGGGGGTCTTTTCGCTTCGACAAGATTGTCGGGGCTCTTGACTTTTTCGACAATTTATGATATATTAAACAAGGTGCCCGGAATCCGTCTGACCGGGACTATGACTGATATGACATGGGGGGAATTGACAATGAAATCGATCGGTATCGTCAGAAGGATCGACGCTCTCGGACGGATCGTTATTCCGAAAGAGATGCGGAAGTCGCTGTACCTTGAGGAAGGAGATCCCGTCGATATTTCTTCGGAAAACGACGCGATCGTGATCCGGAAATCCGGCGCGGTCTGCGTGTTCTGCGGAAAGAACGGCGGCGACCTGACCACGTTCCGCGGTCGCTCGGTCTGTGCTTCCTGTCTGCACGAACTCGGCGAGAAGCAGGACTGATCGCACGGTACAAGGTATGCCCGTCCAAAGGTGATTATTCCTTCGGACAAACAAAAGAGGAAAGAAGCGTCCCGAGTTGATCGGGACGCTTCTTTTATGTGAGATCGTTTCTTGCGGTCAAAAAACAACGCCGCCCTTTGCGGGGCGGCGTATCGTTTTACGGGTGCAGGACGTTCAGGATGCCGGAGAGAAAGGCAAGCAACGCCACGAGCAGCACGAGGATCGAAAAACAGAGTTTGGACGCGAAGTTGATCGGGCTGACGTTCTCTTCTTTGCGCAGGAACGTGCGGAAGAGCATCCCGAAGCCGATCCCGCCCCAGAACGAGAGGTTCAGGCTCGGGGGCAGGTAGGGGGAGACCGTCAGATCCTTCGCCGTGTAGACGTAGATCATCACGAGAAGAGTGACGGCGGCGACCCCGAAGAAGAAGTACGAGAGGGTCGTAAGCGTGATCTGCTTCGGCGTCAACTTCTCCTTTTCTTCCGGCGCGACCGGGGGTTGATCCTTGAACCCGGGTTCCATCACAGTCCGAGAAGGTCGACCTTTTCGTAGAGCGAAACGAGATCGGCGCGCTTCTTTTCGCAGAAGCGTTTCATCTCGGCGATCTGCTCTTCGGTGAAGGGATCGAGGTCGCCCGGCTGCAGTTTGTTCTTATACATCCGGTCGAGCATCAGCGCGTAGCGGATCTCGGTCGAAACGATCTTGCCCGCGCGCGAGCAGATGACGATATTGGATTGTCCTTTGAGCAGTTGTTCGACGGCGTAGACGCCCATCATGGACGAGAGAAGACGGTCCTCGAGCGTCGGGGTACCGCCGCGGACGACGTGCGCCAGGCGGGCGAACCGCGACTCAACGCCGGTCTCGCGCTCGATGCGCTCGGTGAAACTCGGACCGAACTCGTGTCCGCAGCCCTCGGAGACGATGATGATGAAGTTCCGCTTGCCGAGCGCCTTGGAACGCTTGATCTTCTCGATGGTCCCGTCGGCGTCGAACTTGATCTCGGGAATGGCGACGGCGGTCGCGCCCGAGGCGATGCCCGAACGCAGGGCGATGTCGCCCGCGTCTCTGCCCATGACCTCGACGACGTTGCAGCGCGCGTGGGATTCGCAGGTGTCGCGCAGGCGGTCGACCATCTCGATCACGGTGTTCATCGCGGTATCGAAACCGATCGAAAGATCGGTCGAGGTAATGTCGTTGTCGATCGTACCGGGAAGCCCGACGCAGGGGATCCCGTGTCCCGTCAGATCTGTCGCGCCGCGGAAGGTACCGTCGCCGCCGATGGCGACGATCCCGTCGATCTCAAGACGGCGGCAGGTCTCGACGGCTTTCGCCATGCCCGCCTCGGTCTTGAATTCGGGGCATCGGTCGGAATAGAGCATGGTTCCGCCGTGGTTGATGCAGTTCGAGACGTCGCGGATACCCAGTTGCTTGATATCCCCGTCGATCAGTCCGCTGTATCCGCGGTAGATCCCCATGACCTCGACGCCGTGCGCGATCGCGGTCCGGGTGACGGCGCGGATCGCCGCGTTCATACCGGGGGCGTCTCCCCCCGACGTCAGTACGCCGATTCTTCTGAACTTTTCCATAGCAGTCCGGCTTCCTTTCTCAATCGGCTCCCGCAGGAGCCAAAATCATTCGTTCGTCAGTTCAAGGCAGTGGCGGATCGCCCGTTCGGCGGCGCCGCGTCTGACCTCGTCCCGGTCTCCCGGGATATCCTCGCGGAAGGTGACGGTCTTGCTTTCCGTCGCAATCCCGATATAGACGCAGCCGACCGGCGCATCGGGCGTTCCCCCGTCGGGGCCGGCGACGCCGGTGACCGAGACGGCAAGGTCGGTGCCGAAGCGTTTCTTCGCGCCCTCCGCCATCGCGGCGGCGACCTCTGCGCTGACCACTCCGCGCTTTTCGATCAACTCTTCCGGCACGCCGAGCAGCGCGGTCTTGACCGACGGCGCGTAGGTCACGGCTCCGCCCGGAAAGACGGCGCTCGCGCCCGGTACGTCGACGATCGACGAGGCGATCAAGCCCCCGGTGCAGGATTCCGCCGTCGAGACGGTCAGTTTCCGTTCGGCGAGGCGCGCGACCAGAGCCGCGGCGTCAGAGTTCCGCATAGAGCGGGAAACGGCGGCAGAGTTCCGCGACTTCCGCGCGGACCGTGTCTGCGTTCTTCTCGAAGTCGGACGCGGTCAGGGCGATCAGGTGCCCGATCTTCTTCATTTCCTCTTCCTTCATGCCGCGAGAGGTGACGGCGGGGGTACCGACGCGGATCCCGCTGGTGACGGTGGGTTTCTCGGGGTCGTTCGGGATCGCGTTCTTGTTGACGGTGATGTGCACCTCGTCAAGCCGGACCTCGAGTTCGCGCCCGGTGATCCCGTAGGGACGGAGATCCAGCAGCATCAGATGGTTGTCCGTGCCGCCCGAGACCAGTTCAAAGCCCTCTTTCAGGAACTGCTCGGCAAGGGTCTTGGCGTTGGCGACGATCTGCTTCTGATAGGTTTTGAACGAGGGCTTCAGCGCCTCGCCGAAGCAGACGGCTTTCGCCGCGATGATATGGAGCAGGGGACCGCCCTGGATACCGGGGAAGATCGCCTTGTTGATCTTCTTCGCGATCTCCTCGTTGTTGGTGAGGATCAGACCGCCGCGCGGACCGCGCAGCGTCTTGTGGGTCGTGGTGGTCACGACGTCGGCGTAGGGCAGGGGAGAGGGATGCAGCCCGGCGGCGACAAGTCCCGCGATGTGCGCCATATCGACCATCAGGTATGCCCCGACGCCGTGCGCGATCTCGGCAAGCCGCTTGAAGTCGATGACGCGGGGATAGGCGGACGCGCCCGCCACGATCAGTTTCGGCTGCTTTTCCTTCGCCAGTTTTTCGACGTAGTCGTAGTCGATCCGGTGGGTCTCGGCGCTCACGCCGTAGGGAACGAAGTTGTAGTATTTACCCGAGAGGTTGACCGGGCTGCCGTGCGTCAGGTGTCCGCCGTCCGAGAGCGACATACCGAGGACGGTGTCGCCGGTGTTGAGCAGCGCGACGTAAACGGCGGTGTTCGCCTGTGAACCGCTGTGCGGCTGGACGTTCGCGAAATCGCACCCGAAGAGTTTTTTCGCCCGTTCGATCGCGAGGTTCTCCACGACGTCGACCTTCTCGCATCCGCCGTAGTAGCGGTGCGCGGGATAACCCTCCGCGTACTTGTTGGTGAGGATGGTCCCGGCGGCGAGCAGGACGGGTTCGGAGACGAAGTTCTCCGACGCGATCAACTCGATCCCGTTTCTCTGCCGGTCGAACTCGGCTTTGATGGCGGCGCCGATCTCGGGATCGGACTCGTTCAGGCGGGCAAGCATTTCAGAAATCATGGGGTAACCTCTCTTTTTCGTTCCGTTTGGCATATTCCAAATCATTATACAACATAGGAAGAGATTTTACAAGGTCTAATACCGTTTTTTTTCACTTTTTCTCTCTTTGCCCGCTTCTCATGCGCGAACGGGCGACCGAATGAAAGAGCGGCGGTCGTTTCGACCGCCGCCCGGGGGTTCGGTTTTCGGGTTTCAGTTTTCGGTTTTCGGTAGTTTGTACCAGGTTTTCATGACCTCGTCGAGCAGTTTCTGCTTGGCCTCGAGGCTGGATTTGTAGAGGGTCGAGATGTAGTCGGATCCCGCGACGAACTTCTCTGCCATCATCTTGCGGTGCCAGCGAGGCTCGTTGTTCAGGTCGTCGACCGTCTTGTCGCGTCCGTAGAGGATGCCGTCGTAGATGATGTTGAGCATCCGGTCGGTGCCCTGGTCGTAGGTCGTGACCTTGTACTTCATGACGATCTCGAGGAACTGTTTGCGGATCTTGCCCGAATGTTCGGTGCAGTACTGGATGAACGCCGTCAGCGCCTTCGCCTTGGCGGGTTTGACGTTGACGTTGATCGCGCCGCAGTCGCCCTGATTGATGATGATCGTGTTGTATTCTCTTGCCGAGTCGATCTTCGGGCAGGGAACGACCGAATAGAGGTCCTCCATGTTCTGGAACACGTCGTCCTCGAGCGCGCCGAGCGTGCATACGCCGCCGAAGAGCAGTTCGCTCATGGCGAATTTGGTGTGGTGGTACGAGGCGCCGGGGTTCTCGGGCGTGTTGCCGGCGAAGGTGTAACTGGTCGTCAGGGAACCGGGTCCCTCGAACACGCTTTTCACCGCGTCGAAGATCCGGTTCAGAACGGTCGAGTCGTCGTTGTATTTGACCCACTGTTTGTTGTTGTACGGGCTGTTCTCGTCCTCGATCGGATACGCCTCGGTCAACTGTTCGCCGCAGCAGTAGACGAAACTGGCGGCGTTGATCCCGCCGTACCCGTCGGAGATGATGCCGAGTTGATCGCGGATCGAGTCCGTCCCGTCCCCGTCGGTGTCCACCCAGATCGCCTCGCAGAGTTTGCCGAGGACGTCCCAGGTCCACTCTCCCCGATCGACCAGGTCGAAGAAACGGGGCGTCAGTTTTTCGCCGTCGCCGAGCGTCTCGTCGGCCCCGATGATCGCCGCGGCGAGTTTGTCGGCGTTTCCGTCCATCATGTCCATATTGAAGGGGATCACGTCCATCGCGCGCAGAATGTCGAGGAAATAGTCGCTGCCGAGAATGTAGGCGCGATCGCCGGTGAACGACAGGTTCTCCATCCACTCCTTCAACCAACCGTCGGTCGTGAAATCAAAGAACGAGTTCGGGATCGACCACACGTCTTTGAAGACGCCGTTCAGCATCGCGTGGCTCTCGTCGTTCAGCATATTGACAAAGAGGTCGGGCGCGTCCGCCGCCTTTCCCTTGACGGCAAGTTCGATCGGCTCCTGCTGCGAGCCGAACCCGTAGTCCCACGGGTCGTATATGATCTTGACGCCCAGCAGGTCGCACGCCGCCTTGTTGCGCTGGTAGACCATCTGCTCGATCACGGGCGTCACGCCGTCCACGACCTCGTCGGGACCTTCCAGATAGGTCTTGTTGCGAGAGGCTTTTTCCGCCGATACGGCGACGCTGTATTCGATCTTCAGCGTCCGCGCGCTCTCCGCCATCATCGTGATCTTGGGCGCGATCTTTTCCCACTTGGTGTCGACGGACGCTTCGGTCGCGTCTCCCGAGGTCACGTCCGCGACGGGCTCGGTCCCGGTCGCGGACGCGGTGGGTTCCGCGTCGGCGCCGCCCTTATCGCAGGACGCGAAGAGGGGAAGGCACAGAACGAGGCAAAGGATCAGGGCTATGGTGGTTTTTTTCATACTCTTTTCTCCTGAACTCTATATGATTTGTTCCCGATGCGATTGCGGTGGATATCCTGTTTTGATTATTTGCGCTTCCAGACGGCTTCGTTTTCCCCGAAGAAGTCGACGTCCTGCCAGTCGTAGACCAGGGCGACGACGCTGTTCCAGGTCATCAGATGGGAGCCGCAGGGCGCGCAGGGGGAATAGTAGTCGGGCAGGATGTAGTTCCCGTGCTTGACGTTCCAGTCAAACGACGAGGTCAAGGCGTAGGTACAGTCCCGTCCGTGCATTTGCTGCGCGTAGGCGACCATCGCCGAGAGCGCCGGGTGGGAAGCGCCGTTCTGCTGCTCGTATTCCTGCGCGGAACGGTTGTAGCAGCGGTCGATCCCGCGATAGAACGGGAAGACGCAGAGAACGCCGAACTCGCCCGCCTGCTGGCGTTTGTTGTTTCTCGTGTCGAGGAGCGCCGACACGCTGTCGAGCAGGCGTTCGGTCTTCTCCTTGTCGGCGATCCCGAAGAGGACGGCGAGGATCGTGTCGGCGGACAGGTTATCCTCGACGAAGTCGCCGTTTTTGTAGTTGACGTAGTACCCCTTCTGCTCGTCCCAGAGGATCTTATTGATCGCGTCCTTGGTCTTCTGAAACATTTCGTGATAGCGGCGGGCGCGCACCTTATCCCGCGTCCCGGCGATCCTGGAGAGGCAAAAGAGCGCGCGGGCGTAGAGCAGTTCGACATAGGTGACGTATCCGACGCGGTTGACCCGGTCCGCCCAGTCCCGGACGTTGTATCTGCCCGGCTTTTTCAGCAGCGAGGTCTCGTCCTCGTTTTCCGAGAGTTTTTCGATCGCGAGAAGGCAGCATTGGTAGACGGTCCTGCCGTTCGTTTTCTCGTCCAAAATCGAGAAGTCGCCGGTCCGGTTGATGTAGTCGTAGACCGTCATGACGAAGAAACTCGGGGTGTCGTAGTGGTTGCGCCAGTGCGGCGCGAGTCCGAAGGTCACGGCGGCGGGGCAGTCCCCGGTCTCGTCGATCCCGTACGAGAGGGTGACGATCTGATCCCGGACGGTTTTGGCGCGGTTCTGCTTATAGAGCGACGTCGTCGCCCAGTAGGCGTCGACGTAATAGGAACGCGCCGGATCGGGGCAAACGCAACTCGGGGAGAACCCCTTATACGGTCCGATCTCTTTGTAGTTTTCAAGTGCCGAGAAGACGCTCGAAACGTAGAGCGCCTTGTCCTTTTCGGTCTTTGCCGTCGGGGGGATCACGATCCCCCGGATCTCGTCGGCGACCGCCCTCTTGTATTCGGCGAAGCGGGAGAGCGCGGTCTTGCAGTACGCGTCGTCGGTATCGAAGGAAAGGACGAAGCGCGCGCCCTTGTTCACGCGCAAAACGACCGACACGTTGTGCGGTATGAATCGGTATTCGACGTTGGCGGCGAAGCGAAAGCCCTTGCCCTCGTCGCTTAAATCCAGTACCACGTCGTACTCGCCCGGTTTGCTCGCCTTGAACTCGTAGAACACCGCGTTGCCGGCAATCGGAACGAACTGCAAAAGCGAGATCTTGCAGTCCCCGTTTTTCAGAACGATCTTCTGCGTCCTGCCGATCATTTCGACCGTCTTGTCACAGTAGGCGCCGGTGATCCTTTCTCCCCCGGAGAAGACGTTCAGAAAAGTGCGCTGGACGTAACTGCCGCCCCGGTTGACGACGGTATAGTTGGTGATCCCGCCCTTGCCGTCGAACCGGACGTGCAGGTCGTTCGAGCAGACGTCGTACGCCGCGTCCTCATAGAACTTTCCCGCGACGACGATCATTCCGTTCCGAAAACTTTTTCTCATATCGGTTTTTCCCTTTTTCTCGCGTAATGGGAGCCTGTTTCTTTTTATACTACCATTATATACTTTTTTTGTCTTTTTTGCAAGAAATCGGCGCGCCTTTTTTTGAAAGCGGCGTCAAACGGGCGAAAACG
>CACYZS010000034.1 GCA_902778985.1 uncultured Ruminococcus sp. | reverse complement strand
AAACGCTCGTTCTACTCGTCGGGCAGATTCCCGCAGAACGTCTACGTTTTCGGGGCGGGGGAATACGAGACCTTCTCGTTTGACGATATCGGCGTTTCGGTGACCGGGCGGGGTTCCGGCGAGCGCGGAGAGGAGTCCGCCGCGTTCCCGACGCTGCAGCGGAAAAACGAGCAGGAGATCCTGATCCTGGCGGGCTACCGCCGCGAGACGCCCGACAATACCGAGATCGTTTCGGTCGGCGCCGACTACATCGCCCTGTCCGGGCGCCCCGATCCCACGGTCCTCGAGATCGGCGGGAGCGTGGTCGGATACAGCGGGTGGCTCGAATCGCGCGGATATGAAAACGAGCAGGTCGGCGGAGCCAACCTGCTGACGGTCACGGTGGAAGCGGGAGCGCGCCGCCTGCACGTCAAGCGGCTGGATCTCGGGACGGTGCGGTGTCTGTCGCGCACCATCGACGTTTCCGATATGAAGAACGATTCCGAACTCATCGGCGCGATCACCTCGATCGTCCGGGATAACGCGCTCGGACGGACGGCGGTGCTCCGGATCGAGTTGACCGGAACGGTCACGCCGGGCTTCCGGATCCCGCGGAACGCCGGGACCGGTTCGTTCGGGTTGCTGGTCTTTTCGCTGGTCAACCTGACGGCGCCCGAAAGCGACCCGCAACTGTTGAAGGATATGAGCGCGCGGGGCGAACTCTACCGCCTGCTCGAACCCAAGATCCGCGAGGGCGCGGACGATTCCGAACGCGCCGCGGCGGCGCGCGCGCTGACCATCGGGCTCGCGGCGCTCGAGGGGCAGGAGATCAAGGATCTCTGATCAGGCGTCGGGCGGAAGAAGATCGGTCTTTTTCGCCCGGACGAGCGCCGACAGTTCCACGGTCATAACAGCCGCAAAGATGAGCGCGCAGCCGAGTATCTCGGGCGCGTTCATTCTTTCCCCGAGAAAAAGGAAGCCGCCGAGCGCCCCGAAGACCGCCTCAAGCGACATCACCATCGCGGCGACGGCGGGCGGGGTTTTGGCTTGTCCGACGATCTGAAGGGTGTAGGCGACGCCGCAGGACAAAAGACCGAGATAGAGAAGCGGCGGCAGCGCCGCAGCGACGGCGGAGAGCGCCGGGCGCTCCCGGAACAGGACGAAGGGGAGTCCGAGGACGCCCGAAACGAAGAATTCCATCATCGCGAGGCGGATCCCGTCGACCTGCGGAGCGTAACGGTCGATCGAAAGGATCTGGAACGAGAAACCGACCGAGCAGAGCAGCGCGAAGAGCGCGGGGCGCCCGACCGAGAAATCCGCCGAACGCGCAAGCGAAAAGAAGTCGCCCGGCGAACGCACGCCGTCGGCGGCGGGGAGTTCCCCGAGGACCGAGAGCGAGTAGGTGCCGACAAGCGCGATCACGCAGGCGAGGATCACGAAAACGCCGACCTTTTTGCGGAACAGGATCGCCCCGAAGAGCGGGACGAACACGATATAGAGCGCCGTGATCGCGGCGCAGATCCCCGCGTCGCCCAGGTCGAGCGAGAACTGCTGCAGCGCGCTCGAAACGAAGAGCAGAGAACCGCAGATCGCCCCGGCGACAAGGTCGGTGCGCGAAAAGGGCGCGGGACGGTAGTCACGGTCGCGTCCTTTGCGGAAGGCGTCGCGGGCAAGGGTGAAGAGATACAGGGCGGCAGCCCCGATAAAGAAGCGGACGGTATTGACCGAAAAGGGGGGCAGCGCCCGACTCGCGGTCTTCTGGATCGCGAACGAGAAACCCCAGATCATCGAGACGGCGGCAAGGATCAGCGAGCCGACCGGGGAATACTTTTTCGGTTCGTTCACGGGCTTTGCTCCTTTCGTTTTTGATAAAAGAAAACGGCACCCGCAAACGAGTGCCGTTCTGGTGGAGACAACTGGACTCGAACCAGTGACCCCTTGCATGTCAAGCAAGTACTCTAACCAACTGAGCTATGCCTCCGAGGGTTCGATCGACGCGGGGGAAAGTCCGTGGTGGAGACAACAGGACTCGAACCTGTGACCCCTTGCATGTGAAGCAAGTGCTCTAACCGACTGAGCTATGCCTCCGCGTGACGGAGTATATTCTAACACACTCGAATTAAAAAAGCAAGTCTTTTTTTGATTTTTCGGAAAAAAGTTTCATAAGCCCGGTAAATACGGGAAGAAAGGGGGGGAGACGCGATGCGATACGACGGCGAAAGAGACGCGATCGTTCTGACGGTATCCGAGTTGGTGCGTCTGGCGCGCCGGCGTCGGCGGACGCGTCCCCTGCCCGACGAGGAACCCGAGCGCCGCGCCCCCCGAAGCGAGGGCGAGCCGATCGCCGATCTGTACGAAGGGAACGGGCGGCGGTACTGCGTCACGGGCGACGCCGTTTTCGACGGGGAAGACCTCGTTCTGTTCGCGTCGGTTCCGGGCGATCCGACCTCGCCCGACCCCGATCTCGTCCGGCAGACGCGCGGCGAGGGGTTCTGTTTGCTCGCGATGCTGACGCGGGCGGGGAAAGCCGGGAGCGGCGCGTTCAAGGTGATCTACCGTTCGCCTTCGGGCGAGGTGTGCGAGGTGCGCGAGAAGCCGAAAAAAGAGGACCTTGCCCGCTTCTACGACCGGCTGTTTGAGGCGGTCGGACGCGACGCCGCCTTCGAGATCGCGCGGGTCGAAAAACGGCTGCCGTCGATGGCGAAGGTGGTTTTCCCCTACCCGAACGTCCGGGACGGTCAGCGCGACCTGATCTCCGCGGCGTACAAAGCGATCCGCGGGGGATACAGGCTCTACGCCTGCGCCCCGACCGGGATCGGAAAGACAGTCTCCACCCTGTTTCCCGCGGTGCGGGCGATGGGCGAGGGCTTCTGCGACAAGATCTTTTATCTGACGCCGAAGAACACCGCGGCGCTCGCCGCCGCCGACGCGGCGGAACGGCTCGCCAAAGAGGGCGCCGACCTGCGCGTGCTGTTGCTTTCGGCAAAGGAACGGATCTGCCCGCACGATCTGCTCTGCCGCGAGATCGGGGGCGAACGCTGTCCCCTGTCGCGCTCGGCTCCGACGCGCGAGGACGAGGCGGCGCTCGAATTGCTTGATTCGGGGAAGACCACGGTTGACCTGACGCTGCTCCGCCAGGTCGGGGAGAAACACAAGGTCTGCCCCTACGAACTCGCGCTGCGCTACGCCGAGTACGCCGACGTCGTGATCTGCGACTACAATTACCTGTTCCACCCGCGCGTCGCGATCCGCCGGTTCTTCTCGGAGAGGGGGGCGTGGTGCTTCCTCTGCGACGAGGCGCACAACCTGATCGACCGGGCGCGGGAACTCTACTCGCTGGATCTCCCCCTGACCTTTTTCGACGCGTTCCACCCTGCTTCGGACGCAAACCCCGCCCTGAAAGGCGCGCTGAAAGAGACGTCGGAGCGCGTGCGGGCGATCCTGTACCCCCTGGTGGCGGACACGGTCGAGCAGGACGCGGAGGGGATCAAGCGCGGATTTTACCGGCAGCGGGATCTGCCCGAAGGGCTGCTTGACGCTTTGGCGGACTTCTGCGACGTCTGTTTTGCCGTTCTCGAAGAAAAGAAACTCCCGCCCGATCTGTTGGTCGGGCTCCGCGACGCGACCTACGACCTTGCCGAAGCAGTTGCGAAACTGGCGAGGTACTCGTCGCGCTTCGTGTCGTTTATCACCCTGCACGGCGACGCGCTCGCCTACCGGGCGCTCTGCCTCGATCCGTCGGAGATCCTTTCGTCCCGGCTCTCGCTCGGGCGATCCGCCGTCCTGTTCTCGGCGACCATGACGCCGACGGCGTACTACCGGAACGTTCTCGGCGGGAGGGCGACCGACGACGAACTCGATCTGCCGTCCCCCTTCGATCCCTCGCAGTTCTCCGTCGCCGTCCTCGACCGGATCGGCACGCGGTACTCGGAGCGCGAAGACACCCTGAAAGCCGTCGCGCGGGCGGTGCTGACCACCGTGAAGGCGAAGCCGGGAAACTACCTCGTCTTCTGCCCGTCGTTTGCCTACCTCGACCGGCTCTCGGACGAGGTCGGCAGGATCGCGCCGGGGCTGGAGATCGTCAAGCAGAGCCGCCGCATGGACCGCCGCGAGCGACAGGCGTTCCTCGACCGCTTTTCGGAGGACAACCGCCGCGCGCTGGTCGGGTTTACCGTCACGGGCGGCATCTACGGCGAGGGCATCGACCTGGTCGGGCGGCGCCTGATCGGCGCGGTCGTGGTCGGGGTGGGACTGCCCCAGCCGACGCCCGAAAACGAGGCGATCCGCGAGTATTACGACGATACGCTCGAGGCGGGGCGGGAGTACGCCTACGTCTATCCCGGTATGAACCGCGTCCTGCAGGCGGCGGGGCGGGTGATCCGCACCGAGAGCGACCGCGGCGTCGTGGTGCTGATCGACGACCGCTTTTCCGAACCGGTCTACCGCCGCCTGATGCCCAACCATTGGCGAGGGCTGAAATACGTCGGGGATCTCCCGTCGCTCTCACACCTGCTCGGGCGCTTCTGGGGCAGGCGGGACGGGACGCCCGATTGACCGAAAAAACTGCGCGAAAAGAAAGGTTTTGACTTGCTTTTTCGTGCTTGAATTGCTATAATATCCATGACAAGAATAACGGTTGCCGCCCGACGCGGGCGGGAAGGGAGACAGAATGAAACGGGTACTGATCACCATGCAGGAAGGATCCACGAGGCGGTCCTTTTTCCCCGAGGAGGTCAAAAAATTCCTCGAAGAGCATTTTGAAGTCGTTTGGAACGAGACGGGGAAGAAGATGACCAAAGAGGATCTGAAACCGCTCCTTCCGGAGTTCGACGCCGTGATGACCGGGTGGGGCAGCGAGTTTTACGACGCCGCGCTGCTCGGCGAGAACCCCCGTCTGAAACTGATCGCCCACACGGGCGGTACGGTCGGCAACCTGCTCGACGCGTCGGTCTACGACGTCGGCGTGCGCGTCCTGACCGAGAACCAGATTTACGCCGAGTCGGTGGCGGAGGGCACCATCGCCTTCCTGCTCGCGGCGCAGAGAAGTATTCCCGACTACGTGCAGATCGTCCGGCAGGGCGGGTGGAAGGAAGATCCCGCGCCCTTCGGTTCGTGGATCTCGCTGATGGACGCGAAGGTGGGGCTGGTCGGTTTCGGCACCATCACCCGCTACCTGATCCCGCTGCTCCACGCGTTCCGCTGCGACATCCGGCTCTTCTCGCACCACGCCCCCGACGAGGAATACCGCGCGCAGTACGGGATTACCATGATGGAACTCGACGACCTCTTCGCCGAGTGCGATATCGTGTCGATCCACTCCGCCCTGAACGCCGAGAACCGGGCGCTCGTCGGTGCGGAGCAACTCTCGAAAATGAAGGACGGGGCGCTCCTGCTCAACACCTCGCGCGGCGCGGTGATCGAAGAGGCGGCGCTGCTTGACGAGGCGAAGAAGGGTCGGATCCGGATCATGCTCGACGTGTTCCACCAGGAACCCCTGGCTCCGGACAGCCCGCTGCGCACCCTCCCGAACGTCTACTGCATCCCCCACATGGGCGGACCCACGATGGACCGCCGCGGTTTCGGGACCATGGAACTGGCGCGCCAGATGGTGCGTTTCTTCGACGGGGAGACCGATCTGCCGCTCGAGATCAGCCGCGCGGTCTCGTCCCGCATGACCAAAATGTAAGGTGAACGAAATGAAAGCAACGCTCGGTTTCAGTACCATCGCCTGTCCGGATCTGCCTTGGCGGGAGATCCTTGACGAGGGCGCCCGCGCCGGCATGAAGGCGGTCGAGATCCGCCTGGATCGCGAGGACCGTCCCTTCGGGCTCTCGGACGCGGAACTCCCCGAACTGGCCGCGGCGCTCCAAGCAAGCGGGCTCGTCGCGTCGGACGTCGGCATGGGACTGGCGCTGACCGACTACCGCCCCGGACTGGACGAAAAATTGACGCCGGTCTTCGAGCGGGCGGCGGCGATCGGGGCGAAGGGCGTGCGCGTCTTCCTCGGCTATTCGGCGCTCCGCGTGCCGGAGGGCAAGACCGAGAACGAGGAGGGGATCATCCGCTCGGTTGCCGACGCCGCGCGCGTTGCCGAACGTTATCCCGTCGACCTCTGGCTCGAGACCCACGGCACCTACTCCCGGGCGCGCGACGTGATGCGGGTGGTAAACGCCGTCGGCAGCGAGTCGGTTTCGGTGATCTGGGATATTTTCCACTCCTACGAACTCGGGGAGAGCGTCGATCAGTCCGACGCGTTCCTCGGGAACAGGACCGTCCACGTTCATATCAAGGACGGCGTGAAGAAAAAGGACGATCCCGACGGCGGTATGACCTACACCAAGGTCGGAGAAGGCGAAGTCCCGCTCCGCCGGGCGCTCGAACTGCTCGATCGCCGCGGGTATAACGGCGTGCTGTCGCTCGAATGGGAGAACATGTGGCGACCCGAGTTGCGGACGGTGTTCCCGGATCTTTCGTCCATCCTGGCGGCGTACCGGGCTTACTTTGAGACGGATAAGTAACCGGATATTTGACAAACAAAGAAAAAGAATATATAATAGAGGCGCGGGCAAAATTGCCCGCGCCCGCTTTGTGCGGGGAACGGAAGGACGCAATGGGAAACGGAAACAAGTACCGGTTTTACGGTTGGGAGACGGCGGACGTCAAGGACGCCCTGGGACTGACGCCCCGCGACTACTACGATCTGCTCTCGCGCCTCTGGTGCAGGGAGACTTGCGCGAGCCGGATGCGCGCCGACTGGTCGGAGCAGAACAAGACCTTCGGGCAGTGCACCATCACGGCGTTCCTTATGCAGGATATCTACGGCGGCAAGGTGTACGGCGTGCCGCTCCCGGACGGGAACGTTCACTGCTTCAATTCCGTCGGGGGACGGGTGTTCGACCTGACGAGCGAACAGTTCCCCGAACCGCTCGATTACGAAAACTGCCCGGAGCAATTCCGCGAAACGCACCTCGGGAAAGAGGAAAAGCGGCTTCGCTACGAAGAACTGAAACGAAAACTGGCGGCGATCCTGCCGCCGGACGATAAACGGAGGGAGAATCAAATGGAAGAACAGATCGTCACCGTCAAGATCAAAACCAAAGGCGAGAAGTGCGAGATGACCGACGCCGAGATCAAAAACTGGTACGCGTCGCATATCGCCAAACTCTTCGATCCCGCCTACGGCACGCCCGAGATCGAAGTCCAACTCGAACGCATCGAGAAGTAAACCCGGGCGGGGAGACTTGACATGAACGAAAACCGCCGAAAAAAAGCGATGGGGATCGCCGCGTTTGCCGCGGGGATCCTCGCCGTCGTCTTTCGGGGGATCCCCGGCGGAGAAAAGAAGGAAGGATAAAACGATGGAATACCGGACGTTTAACGGGATCGGATATCTGCGGCTCGACCGCGGCGACGGGGTGATCGCGTCGGTCCTTGCATATTGCCGCCGCGAGGGGATCGCGTCGGCGACCTTTTCGGGGCTCGGGGGCTGCGACCTTGCCGAGGTCAAGACCTTTGATCCCGAAACGCGTACCTACGGGAGCCGCACGCTCTCGGGGATGCTCGAACTCGCGTCGCTCTGGGGCAACGTGACGGGCGATGGGAACGGCGGTCTTGCCCAGCACACGCACGCCGTGTTCGCCTACGTCGAGAACGGAAAGCACGAAACGGCGGGAGGACATCTCGGGGAAGCCCGGGTGCTGATCACCGCGGAGATCGAGGTCCGTCCGGTCGTCGGGGGGGCGATCTCAAGAAAAGCCGACCCCGCGTGGGGAACGAAGGTCTGGGATCTCGGGAACTGATCCGAAAAGGAGACGCGATATGGCACGGTATCTGGTGACCGGGGCAAACGGCGGCATGGGGCGCGCGATCTGCCGCCTGCTCTCCGACTGTGGCGACGAACCGGTCGGGATCGATCTGGCTCCCGCCGACGAAGGGACCCCGTGGACGGTGATCCCGGCGGATCTTACCGACGCGGCGTCGCTCGAAGCGGCGATCCGAACGGTCGGCGAGGGCGGTCTGCTCGACGGCGTGATCCACGCCGCGGGACTGTACGATCTCGGTTCGCTCGTCGAGATGGACGAGGAGCGCTTCGTCCGCATTTTCAACGTCAATCTGTTCGGGGCGTACCGCGTCAACCGGCTTGCCCTGCCGTACTTTAACGCCGGGGCGCGCGTCGTGATCATTACGAGCGAACTCGCCCCGCTCTCGCCCCTGCCTTTCACCGGGCTCTACGCCGTCACGAAGGCGGCGCTCGACCGCTACGCCGACGCGCTCCGTATGGAACTGCAACTGCTCGGATACCCCGTGACCGTGATCCGTCCGGGGGCGGTCGATACCGGGATGCTCCCCGCTTCGACCGCGGCGCTCGACCGGTTCTGCGAGAGCACCGAACTCTATCCCGTCAACGCGGGACGGTTCAAGGAGATCGTCGGGCGCGTCGAAGCCAAGAAAGTCCCGCCCGAAAAACTTGCGCGCGTGGTGTTGCGGGCGATCAAAGCCAAGCGCCCGAAACCGGTCTACGCGCTCAACCGCAACCCGCTTCTGCGGCTGCTGAACCGGTTGCCGCGGCGGACGCAACTCCGCGTCATCCGCCGCGTTCTGAAGAAACCGAAAAACCGTTAAAGG
>CACYZS010000033.1 GCA_902778985.1 uncultured Ruminococcus sp. | reverse complement strand
CATCGGAAAACCTACGTCGGCGCGATGCCCGGTCGGATCATCGACGCCTTGATCGGCGCGAAGTCCATGAACCCCGTCATCATTCTTGACGAGATCGACAAACTCTCTTCGGATCTGCACGGTGATCCGGCCTCGGCTCTTCTCGAGGTGCTCGATCCCGAGCAGAACTGCCGTTTCCGCGACCACTTTATCGAGATGCCGATCGACCTTTCGGACTGCCTCTTCATCGCGACGGCAAACGACTACGCCGGGATCCCGGCGCCTCTGCTCGACCGTATGGAGACCATCGATCTGCAGACCTACTCCGAAAACGAGAAACTCTCGATCGCGAAGAACCACCTGATCAAAAAACAGATGCAGAAACACGGACTGAAATCGCGTCAGATCAAGTTCACCGACGAAGCGATCCTCGCCGTGATCCGCTCCTATACCGAAGAGGCGGGCGTCCGAAACCTCGAACGCACCATCGCTTCGCTCTGCCGCAAGGCGGCGAAGAAAATCGCGGAAGGCGAAGCCAAATCCGTGACCATCGGTCCCGCCGATCTCGCGTCCTACCTCGGGCCGGAGAAATGCAAACCCGAGCAGCCCGAACCCGTCGACCCCGTCGGCGTGATCAACGGCCTTGCCTACACGCAGGCGGGCGGCGACCTTCTCAAAGTCGAGGTCGTTGCCGTCCCCGGTACCGGCAAGATCACCCTGACCGGTTCGCTCGGAGAAGTCATGAAAGAGTCGGCGCAACTCGCCGTCACGTATGCGCGCACGGTCGCCGACAAGTACACTTCCCCGAGGGTGCGATCCCGAAGGACGGGCCGTCCGCCGGCGTTTCCATGACCTGCTCGCTGATCTCGGCGCTTTCCGGTCGCCCCTGCCGTCGCGACGTCGCGATGACGGGAGAGATCACCCTGCACGGCAAGATCCTTCCGATCGGCGGTCTGCGTGAAAAATCCTTCGCCGCCTACCGCGGCGGTGTCAAGACCGTTCTGATCCCGAAGGAGAACCTGAAGGATCTTTCCGAGGTCGACCAAGCCGTCAAAGACGCGATCCAGTTTATCCCCTGCGAGACGGTTGCCGACGCACTTGCAGTCGCCTTGTGTCCTCCGACCGAAACCGTGCAGACGCAAAAGACCGACTTCGGCGCAATGCCCCGCATGATCCTCGATCCGGTCAAACCGACCGTCACCGAACAGGCGACCGTCTGAACCGTACCCAATACGAATAGAAAGGAAGGAACGATCCATGCTCTTTAATCCCACCCGCGCGGATCTTCGGATCACGGCAGGCCTTCCTTCCCAGTTTCCTCGTGATCCCCTGCCGCAGATCGCCTTTTCGGGGCGCTCGAACGTCGGCAAGAGTTCGCTCGTCAACTCCCTGCTCGGCAGGAATTCGCTCGCCCGCGTCTCGTCCTCGCCCGGGAAGACCATCACCGTCAATTTTTACGAGATCGACCGGAAACTCTTTTTCGTCGATCTTCCGGGTTACGGATACGCCAACCGCTCGAAAGAGTCGCAGCGTGTCTGGCAGAACCTGACCGACGGTTATTTCACCCGCAATCCCAACCGCGACCTTTTGCGTCTGGTCGTTCAGTTGATCGACGCGCGCATCGGCACGACCAAGGACGATCTTATGATGATCGACTGGCTGAATTCTTGCGGCGTTCCCTTCCTTCTCGTCGCGACCAAGACCGATAAACTCAACAAGACCGAGAGAGCCGAAGCAGAACAAACGCTCCGACAACTTGCCGAAACAGTCGGCGCTCCCGCCCCCGTCTTCTATTCCTCCAAGACCAAGGAAGGAAAGGACGAACTTCTCGGGCGGATCGCCGCGTCTCTCGGCTGATCCGAAAAGGAGATACGATTTGAACGAGACCTTGATCGATCTGCTCCTGTCCCTGCCCGCAGTCCTGCTTTCCTTAACGTTGCACGAATGCGCGCACGGATATATCGCCTACCGACTCGGCGATCCGACGGCGCGCGATCTGGGGCGACTTACGCTCAACCCGATCCGGCATCTCGATCCGATCGGCGCGCTTTCCCTTCTGATCTTCCACGTCGGGTGGGCAAAACCCGTCCCGATCAATCCCCGCAACTTCAAAAAGCCGAGAGTCGGCATGGCAGTAACGGCGGCTGCGGGTCCGATCACGAACTTTCTGATCGCGTTCGTTTCGACCTTCTTTCTCCTGCTTTCCTACGCGGGCGCCGAGAAGATCCCCGTTACCTCCACCGTCACCTCTTTTCTCTCGCTTTTCCTCTTTTATCTGTTCCGCTTTTTCTATCTGCTCCACATCATGAACCTCGCGCTGGCGCTCTTCAATCTCCTGCCTCTGCCTCCGCTCGACGGTTCACGGATCCTGTCGCTCTTGCTTCCCCGCCGCGCCGCCTTCTGGCTTGTCCGGCACGAGCGCGCGATCTATATTTTCGTCTTGATCTGGATGATCGGCGGTTCGTACTTTGCGGATCTTTTGCTCGGGGTCCCCGCGATCGCGTCAAGTCCGGTTCTTTCGCGGCTCGTTTCAATCCTGTCCCTCACTGGTTGGATCGGCGGGGCTGCGAAGAGGATCTCCGCCCGGATGATCACCCTGTTTATCAAGATCCCATTCCTTGCGTAAAAAACCGCGAAAGGAGCGCTCCGTATGAGTGAACCGACCTACAAACTCGAACAGTTCGAAGGGCCGCTCGACCTGCTTCTTTCGCTATGCCAGAAGAACAAAGTTGACATTACCGATATCCCGATCGCCCTGATCTGTCGCCAGTACCTCGACTATCTTGCCGAGGCGGAACGGATGGATATGGACGTCGCGGGAGAGTTTATCGTCATGGCGTCGGAACTGATGGCGATCAAGGCGAAAATGCTTCTTCCGCGCACGGGGGACGATCAGGAAGACCCGCGCAAAGAACTCGCCGACGCCCTTCTACTGCTCCAACAGGCAAAGGAAGCCGCGGCGGAACTCAAGCCGCTTTACGAGGAATACTCCGGGCGTATGGTCAAGGATAACGACGAGATCCCGCCCGAAAACGGCTTCCCGCTCGGTCTGGACACCGGGCTTCTGACAAAAGCCCTGAACGTCCTGCTCGCCCGCTTCAAATCCTCCGAGCAGCCGCCGCAGACGGTGTTCGATCCCCTGATCAAACGCCGCGTGGTTTCGGTCGAAGAAAAGATCGACGAGATCATGGATATTTTGGAGATCCAGGAGTCAGCCTCGCTCTTCTTTCTTCTGAAAGACGCGGAAAACCGATCGGAATTGCTCGCACGGTTCATCGGTATTCTCGAACTGGTCAAATTGCAGCGGATCGTCATTACCGAGGACAACACCGGCGTTGAACCCGACGAGAGCGACGAGATCTTTTTGGAACCCGACACGGGCGGACTTCGCATCCGCTTCCGTCTCAATCCCGATTATCAACCGTCGATCGACGGAAATGTGAGTGAATACGAGTATGAAGAAGAACAAGACGGCGCCGGCGCCTGAACAGGAGCGTATGGATCTTCCCGGACTCGGGGAGAACGAGAACGAACGCAAAGAGAAGCCGGAAAACCGCCCGCTTGAAGAACCGAAAAGTTACGAAGAAGCGATCGAGGCAATCCTGTTCGCCGCCGGACACCCCGTGTCCTACGAGGCGCTGGCGAAGACATTTGATCTGACCGCTCCAATCATTCGCAAGACCGTAAAGGAATACGCCGAAAAGTACAACCATTCCAAGGTGCCGCGCGGCGTGATCCTGCTCGCTCTTGACGACGAGTGTCAACTCTGTACCAAGGCGGAGTACCTCGCGTATATCCGATACGCGCTCGGCATCCGTCGCAACGGTACGCTCTCCGCGTCCACGCTGGAGACCCTTGCGATCGTCGCGTACCATCAGCCGGTCACCCGCGCCTATATCGACGCGGTACGCGGCGTGGACAGTTCCTACGCCGTCTCCTCGCTCGTCGAACGGGGTCTGATCGAAGCGAAAGGTCGACTCGACGCGCCGGGACGCCCCGTTCTGTTCGGTACGACCTCTTCTTTCCTGCGCTGTTTCGGGCTTGACTCGATCGACCAGTTGCCCGATCTTCCAAACGACGAGATCGCCGCGGTCTTCCAGACAGTGCAAGACCGTTTCGACGCCGAGGAGATCGATCCCAACCAACTGACAATCGAGGACGCGGAAGCAAGAGCCGCGTTTGAAAACGAACCGAAAGCGGAGACCGCCGAGGAAGCCGCGGCGACGGAAGAGGTTCCCGAAGGCGAGGAACCCGAATTCACCGCCGACGACGAACCGGGTCTTCCCTTCGCCCCGTCCGAGACCGTGACGCAACACGCCTACGACGACGATCTGACCGAAGCGACGCCCGAACTGATCTTCGGAAAAGAAGACTGACGCACATAACTCAAACCGAAAGGAGATGACCGTATGCATCCGGCGCTGATCGTTATGATCGTGATCGCATCGATCGTTCTCCTGATCGCTCTGCTGCTCCATTCGAGGATCCGCGTGCGCGTCATCTACAACGAAAAGACCTTTTCCGCATACGCTTACTGGCTGTTCCTTCGCTTCAACCTCAACTCCGACGACGAGGACTCCTCGCTTCTTTCGGAAGAATTGCTCGGGAACGGTCTGTTTCAGGACGAGACCGACAAGGCTGTCAAAAAGGAAGGAAAACCCGTCTTCGTCTCGTGGAAGATCGAACGCATCACCCGCATCCTCGGTCGGCTCTTCAACCGTCTTCCCGACGTTCTGACGCTCAAAACGCGGCGCGTCGTGGTCACGGTCGGCACCGACGACGCCGCAAAAACAGCCATGCTCTACGGCGCCGTCAGCACGGGGCTTGCCGCCCTGCTTGAAGTGATCGACCGCAACATCGCGACGGTCAAGACCAAAAACCGTGACGTCGTTGACGTGCGCGCCGATTTCGTCGGCGGGAAAACCACCTTCGACATCAACATCCTTCTGGTTCTGCATTTGTTCACGTATCTCAAGTTCCGCTTCCTGAACACGATTTAACCAATCTCAAACAGTTTATTTTTCCCGAAAGGAAACGATACAATGGAAATCAAGGAAAACTCCAATCTCTCCGAACTGATCGGCAACTCGCTGAAGAGTTTGAAGGAACTCTCGGACTCCGAGACCATCGTCGGCTCTCCGATCGTGACGGCTTCGGGCGTGACCGTGATCCCCGTCTCGAAACTCTCGATGGGTTTCGTCGGCGGCGGTCTTGATTACGGTAAGAAACTGAAAGCAAAACCCGACGTCAAGGAATACTCGGAAGGCAAACCCAACTTCGGCGGCGGCGGCGGGACCGGCGTTTCGCTCGTCCCGGTGGCGTTTCTCGTCATCTCGGTCGAGGGAAAGGTCTCGGTTCTCCCGATCGTAAACGAAGCGTCGAACGACACCTTCACCAAACTTGTCGAGCAGGTCCCGGCCATCGCCGAGAAGGTGAAATCCTTCTTTGCCGACAAGAAAAAGAAAAAGCAAACCGAAGCCGCACAGGACGAAGCGTTTGACGAACCGGCGGAAGACGTGGAAGAAGAAGGCGAATAAGATCACGAATGACCGAAACGCGTGACGGGGACAATAAAGGCGAAACTTCAAACGAAGGAGACCTTTTCCCGTGCGTTTCAAGAGCGTTCTGATCTGCTGGCTGATCCTTTCTCTCGGTGTTCTCGCCTTCCCCGCTTCGGCGGCGGAACCCACGAGAGCGCCGGGCGTATCCGCCGCGTCTGCGATCCTGTATCACCCGGCGACGGGTTCGGTCCTTTTTACAAAGAATGCGGACCTTCGCCGCCCGATCGCCAGTACTACCAAGATCGTGACCGCCTTGACCGTCCTTCGTAGCGAACCCGACCTTAACAGGACCGTTACGATCCCGCGCGAGGCGTGCGGGATCGAGGGTTCCTCCCTGTACCTCAAAGCAGGCGAGACGCTATCAGTGCGCGATCTGCTCTACGGGCTGCTGCTCGCGAGCGCAAACGACGCCGCGGCGGCGCTCGCCGTGACCAACGCCGGTTCGATCGACGCCTTTGCCGACAGGATGAACGCGGTCTCACGCGAACTCGGGCTTGAAAACTCGCACTTTTGTAACCCGCACGGTCTTGACGCCCCCGAGCACTACTCCACGGCGCGGGACCTGGCGATCATCGCCGCAGCGGCGCTCGAAGACGATACCTTTCGCGAGATCGTCTCGACCAAGCGGTACACGATCCCTTCCCCCGACGGCGGGCAACGGTATCTAAACAATCACAACCAACTGCTGAACCTCTGTCCCGACTGTATCGGTGTGAAGACCGGGTTCACCAAGAAGAGCGGCAGATGCCTTGTCGGTGCGGCGGAACGCGACGGGATCACCCTGATCTCGGTCACTCTGAACGCCCCGGACGACTGGAACGATCACGCCGCGCTGCTTGATTTCGGCTTTTCATTGATCGAAACGAAAACGCTCCTGAAGGCGGGCGAATACGTCTTCGACTGCCCCGTCGTCGGCGGCGATAAGGAACGTCTTCGCGTGACCAACGCCGAAGAGATCTCGCTTGCCCTGCCGACGGGCGTCGACCTGCCGAAACGCGAGATCCGGCTTTCAAGGTTTCTTGCCGCTCCGATCGCGAAGGGGCAGATCGTCGGCTCGATCGTATACAGAATGAACGGAAAAACCGTCGGATATTCCCCCCTCGTCGCGACCGACGCGGTCGAGTTGATCAAAACCAAAAAGGGACTGTTTCACAAATGACCGACAAAGAACAGATCAGGATCCAAAAATACTTTTCAGACTGCGGGATCATGTCAAGACGCGCGGCGGAAGCGGCAATCGAGGCGGGAGAAGTGACCGTCAACGGCCGCCCCGCCGCTCTCGGCGATAAGATCACGCCGGATCGCGACGTCGTTCTCTATCAGGGGAAGCCCGTTCGCGCAAGACGCAAAGAGTATACGTACCTGATGCTGAACAAGCCGCGCGGATACCTGACCAGTATGACCGACGAACGGGGACGCAAGTGCGTGACAGAACTGCTAAACGGCGTACACGTCCGCGTTTATCCCGTCGGGCGACTCGACCTCGTTTCGGAAGGGATGCTGCTCTTCACCGACGACGGCGATCTCGCGAACAAACTCATTCATCCGAGCCACAGCGTACCGAAGAGTTACCGCGTCAAGGTTGCGGGAGAGGTGAGCGACGAACAGATGCGGATCCTCCGTTCCCCGATCGAACTGGACGGAAAGCCCATTTTACCGGTCGACGTTACGGTCCACCGTGTCGACGAGACCGGAACGGTTCTGAAGATGGATCTTTACGAAGGACGAAACCGGCAGATCCGAAGAATGTGCGAGGCGGCGGGGTTGACCGTCAAACGCCTGAACCGCGTTTCGATCGGCGAACTGAAACTCAACGGTCTTTCGGTCGGTCGTTGGAGATATCTGACCGATGAAGAAATCGAATACTTAAAAAAGATCGCGGCGAACACACGAAAGAAAAAACCGTCACAACACAATTGATTTTTATTTTACTGAAAGGCATATTCCATGAAAAAGTACCTCTATGAACTCCACCTTCACACCGTCCAAGTCAGCAAATGCGGGGTATCGACCGGTGCCGAGCACGTCAGACGCTACGCTTCTCTCGGATACACCGGGTTCGTCGTCACCGACCATTTCTTCAACGGAAACTGCGCCGTTCCGCGCGAACTTCCCTGGGAAGAGAGGGTTCGCCTCTTTGCAAAAGGATACGAAGACGCGAAGAAGGAAGGCGACAAGATCGGCTTCCAAGTCTGGTTCGGATTTGAGTTCCAGTGTAAAGACAACGGTTGGAACCACTTCCCGACCTACGGCATCAGCCCCGAAACGATGATCGCGCACCCCGAGATCGAGACTATGAACGTGGAACAGTTCGTTAAATGGGTACATAAAGAAGGCGGTTACGTCGTGCAGGCGCATCCCTTCCGTTTGCCGGGCAGCGATCTGATCATTCTGGCAAAAAACGTTGACGCTGTCGAGGTCCTGAACGCCAATCGCCCCGACGAGGAAAACGATCTGGCGCTCGGATACGCCAAACTGTTCGGACATCCCGCCGTTTACGGTAGCGACTGCCACAATGTCAAGCAAAAGAGACGCGGCGCGATCTCGTCCGACGTGAAGTTCGAGACCATCGACCAAATGTTCGCCGCGATCAAAGCGGGCGAGACCGAAAACGAAATCATTATGGCGCCGGAACTTCCGGAACAACAATAAAAGAATTACGCGGCGAAGTGACCTTCGCCGCGTTGTTTATTTGAGTTCGACGACGGTCACGCCGCTGTCCCCCTCGCCGTAGTTGCCGAGGCGGAAACTCTTGACGCGCCTGTCGTTCTTTAAGTGTTCCCAGATCGCCTTTTTAAGCGCTCCGGTTCCCTTTCCGTGGACGATCCGTACGGTCGCGATCCCGGACAAAACCGCCTGATCAAGGTATTTGTCTGTCTCGTCCCAGCCGTCGTCGCCGTAGCGCCCGCGGATATCGAGTTCGACGCGGAACTCCGACGTTCCCTTCTTCTGCGTACCGCCGGCAGACGCCGGTACGGCGGGCTTCTTCTTTTTGACTGCATCTTTGATCTTTCCGTCGAGCAATCTCAGATCCTTCCCCGCCATTTTGGCTTTCAGGATGCCGGCGCGTACGCCGAAAAGACCGTCGGGACCGGGCAGCGCCGTAATCTCGCCCTCCTGGTGATACGGGACGAGATAGACTGCGTCGCCGACCTTGTAAGGGCGCGGCGGAACGTATTCCTCGTCGAGCGAGTAATTGCCGGAGAAGGACGAGTAGACGTCGTCGCTTCTCTTCAGCGCCTCGCGCACCGAGGCGCGGGCTTCGGCAAGTTCGCGGGCGAACTGTCCGCTCTCCTGCTTCTTCCGGATCTCTTCCAGTTGTTTGAAAACGAACTCGCTGTTCGCGCGTGCCGAGTCGATCATCTGGCGTGCGCGTTCGCGTTCCTTTTCGATCTCTTTTTCGGAACCCGCGATCTTCTCCTGCAGTCTCTTTTCCGCGTCCTGTTTGAAGCGTTCGTACTCAAGGCGGAGCCGTTCGGTCTCCTCCCGGTTGCGCTCCATCGCGATCCGGTCGGTCTCAAGCCGTTCGATCACGTTTTCAAAACGGCGATTCTCTTTCGAGACGCGTTCCTTCGCTTCCGAAACGACCGACGCGGGAAGTCCCAGCCGTTCGGAAATGGCGAAAGCGTTGGATTTACCGGGCGTCCCGACGATCAGTTTATAGGTCGGGCGAAGCGTGTCGACGTCGAATTCGCACGAAGCGTTCTTCACGCCGGGCGTATCCAGCGCGTACGCCTTCAGTTCGGCGTAGTGGGTGGTCGCGGCGATCCTCGCCCCTTTGCGTCTGACCTCCTCCAGGATCGAAACGGCGAGCGCCGCACCCTCGATCGGATCGGTTCCGGCGCCGAGTTCGTCGAAGAGAACCAGCGTTCCTTCC
>CACYZS010000032.1 GCA_902778985.1 uncultured Ruminococcus sp. | reverse complement strand
CCGGAGTTGCTCGGGGCGATCGCCATCGCGGCGTACAGTTACATGGCGCTGATCCCCCTGATCCAGCCGCCGTTCATGAAACTGCTGACCACCAAGAAGGAACGCGCGATCGTGATGAAGAATCCGCGCAAGGTCTCGAAGGTCGAGCGGATCATCTTCCCCATTCTCGTCACCCTTCTGGTCACTCTGATCGTTCCGGACGCCGCTCCGCTGGTCGGTTTCCTGATGCTCGGCAACCTGTTCAACGTTTCGGGCGTCACCGAGCGGCTTTCCAAGACGGCGCAGAACGAACTGATCAACATCATCACGATCTTCCTCGGCGTTTCGGTCGGGGCGACGGCGAACGCCGCGAACTTCCTCTCGCTCTCGACCTTGAAGATCATCGTTCTCGGACTGTCCGCCTTTATCCTCGCGACCTGCGGCGGACTGCTTCTCGGGAAACTGATGTGCTTCCTGACGCACGGCAAGATCAATCCGCTAATCGGCTCCGCCGGCGTGTCCGCCGTTCCGATGGCGGCTCGCGTCTCGCAGGACGTCGGACGGCGTGAAAACCCCTCGAATTTCCTGCTGATGCACGCAATGGGTCCGAACGTCGCCGGGGTGATCGGCTCTGCCGTCGCCGCGGGCGTGTTCCTGATGTGGTTCTGACAATTCCCTATCCGAAAGGACTTTATTATGGCAAAGAAAGTGCTGATCACCGAAACCGTGCTTCGCGACGCGCACCAGTCGCTCGCCGCGACGAGAATGACCACCGAGGAGATGATCCCCGCGCTCGAAAAACTCGACGCCGTCGGATATTACTCGCTCGAAGCGTGGGGCGGCGCGACCTTTGACGCCTGCCTGCGTTTCCTGCACGAGGATCCCTGGCAACGTCTTCGGATCATTCGCGATCACGTGAAGAATACCAAACTGCAGATGCTCTTCCGCGGGCAGAACATCCTCGGCTACCGGCATTACGCCGACGACGTGGTCGAATATTTCGTAAAGAAGTCGATCGCCAACGGGATCGATATCATCCGGATCTTCGACGCGCTGAACGACGCGCGCAATCTGGAGACCGCGATCCGCGCCACCATCAAGGAAGGCGGGCACGTCCAGGCGGCGATCTCCTACACGACTTCCCCCGTTCACACCAACGAGTTCTTCGCCGCCTACGCGAAGCAACTCGAAGAGATGGGCGCCAACTCCATCTGCATCAAGGATATGGCGGGACTTCTCAAGCCCTACGAAGCCGAGACGCTGGTGCGTACGCTGAAAGAGACGGTCAAGATCCCGATCCAACTGCACACCCACTACACGGCGGGGCTTGCCTCGATGACCCTGATGAAGGCGATCGAAGCCGGCGTCGACGTCGTGGATACCGCGATCTCGCCGCTCGCGATGGGGACCTCGCAGCCGCCGACGGAGCCCCTTGTCGCCGCGCTCGCGGGTACGCCCTACGATACCGGTCTCGACCTTGAAAAACTCGACGCGGTGAGCCGTCACTTCACCTCGATCCGTGAAAAGTTCCTCGCGTCGGGGCTGATCGATCCGAAGGTGCTGAAAGTCGACGTCAACGCTCTGCGCTATCAGGTGCCGGGCGGTATGCTCTCGAACCTGGTCTCGCAACTCAAGATGGCGGGCAAATCCGACCGCCTGAACGAAGTGCTTGCCGAAGTGCCGCGCGTCCGTGCCGACGCCGGTTATCCCCCGCTCGTCACCCCGACCTCTCAGATCGTCGGAACGCAGGCGGTCAACAACGTCCTGTTTGCCGAGGACGGCAGATACTCCCGGACGACAAAGGAATTCCGCGGTCTTCTCCGCGGCGAGTACGGCAAATGCCCCGGTAAGATCGATCCGAAATTCCGCAAGAAGATCATCGGGGACGCCGAACCCATCGAATGCCGTCCCGCCGACCTGATCCCCGCCGAAATGGACGAACTCAAGAAGAAGGTCGCGCCCTGGGCGGAGCAGGATGAAGACGTTCTCTCCTACGCCCTGTTCGAGCAGGTCGCCGTCAAGTTCTTCGAGTACCGGAAACAGCAGAAGTACGGTCTCGACTCCAACGCCGATCCGGAATTGGGCATCCATTCGGTGTAAAGGCACGGATTCGGCACAGCAGGAAAACAAAAACTATTGCCGATCCGTTGACGCTTCCTTCTCTGCATCTGTTTTATAAAAAACCAAGTCAATTTGAAACCCGTTCTCGAACGAGAACGGGTTTCATCTTTTTTCTTTTTCTGTTGCGAGAGTACTTCTTCCCGGGTTGGCGAACTTGACTTTTCACGTAAGGAATGATAGAATGGATATGCAAATTGATAGCAAATATGCATAAGATGCGCCGCAACGGAAGCCGTTTCCGCGCGCTTGCGCGTCCGGACCGTACCGTGAGGGAACCAATATGATTAAGAGAGTACCGTTCATTATACTGTGGTGTCTCGGAATCGCCGCAACGTTTCCGGGCTTATTTCTCGTCTTTTTTATGATTCCCGTTTCGGAGAGTTTTATTTTCTGGGCAATCTTCGGCATTTACGCCGCGCTCGAGATTCTTTTCCCGATCCTCTTTTTGGTTCGCAAAAAGCGCGACTTCGCGATCGTTTCGATCATACTGTTCGTTTTACCGATGATTCCGTGTGTTTTCTTCGGAGTGTACTCCCTGTATCTGGTCGTGACCGGGCAATTTCATTGGTGCTGACGACCTGAAACCGAATAAAAGTACGGACGGCGCGGGGGATCCCGCGCCGTCGTCATATCCGCTATTCGTACCGCCCGCGCAAATGGCGCGGGCGTTTTTTATTCGTTTCTTTACTTTTTCAGTTCCAGCGTTCTGATGTAGGCGGCGCGTACGGCGTTCATCGCGGAGGAGCGGAAACCGCCCTCTTCAAGCGCGCGTACGCCGGCGATGGTGGTCCCGCCGGGGCTGCAGACCGCGTCCTTGAGTTCGCCGGGGTGACGCCCGGTCTCCAGTACCATTCTCGCCGAACCCTCGAGCATCAGGGCGGCGAATTTCTGCGCGTCCGCACGGGCAAGACCGCACTCGACGCCCGCGTCGGCAAGCGCCTCGACGAAGAGATAGGCAAACGCGGGACCGCAGCCCGATACGGCGGAAGCGGCGTCGATCTTGTCTTCCGCGATCGGCGTCAGCGTGCCTGCGCCGGCAAATCCGGCGAGCAGAGCCGAAAGATCGTCAGCCTTGACGAGGTCGTTCGGCACGTAGAGGATCAGCCCGCGTCCGACGGCGCAGGGCGTATTGGGCATAATGCGGACGACCGGACGACGGGAGAGCCCCGCCTCGATCGCGGCGACCGAGATCCCGGCAGCCATCGAAACCACGACGGTCGAGTCGTCAAGATGCGGACGAACGTCCTTCATCACGGCGGGCAGCACCTGCGGCTTCACGCCGAAGACGAGGAATCGGCAGGACGCCGCGATCTTATCAAGCGACAGAACGGCTGCGCCGTATTTCATTCCGAACGCGCCGGTCTTGTTCGCGTCGGTATCGCAGACCGCGACGCTGCCCTTGGGCATGGTGCGGCAGACCGCGTCGGCGATCGCGCCGCCCATATTGCCGACACCGATAAAGCCGAATTCGTATTTCATGGTATTCTCCTTATCTGACCTGTCCGTTCCCGCGGATCAGGTATTTGTAGGTGTTGAGTTCCTCAAGTCCCATCGGACCTCTGGCGTGCATTTTCTGCGTCGAGATGCCGAGTTCGCAGCCAAGCCCGAACTCGCCGCCGTCGGTGAAACGCGTCGACACGTTGTGGTAGACCGCCGCGCTGTCGACCTCCCGCAGGAAGCGTTCGGCGGTCTCGCCGTTTTCGGTGACGATCGACTCGCTGTGGTGCGTCGAGTGCTTCGCGATATGGGCGATGGCTTCCCCGACGTCGGAAACGATCCCGACGGCAAGGACGTAATCAAGGAATTCGGTATCGAAGATCGGTCCTTCGGCGGGTTTAGATCCGAGGATCTTCGCCGCCTTTTCGTCAAGCCGGAACTCGACCGGGACAAGGCCCCGTTCGCTCCGCTTTTTCGTCAGCCGGTCGTAGATCGCGGGCAGAAACGTCGGCGCGATCTTCTCGTGGATCAAGAGCACTTCTTCGGCGTTGCAGACCGAGGGACGCGAGGTCTTCGCGTTCTCGACGATCGCGAGCGCCTTGTCGATATCCGCCGCCTCGTCAACGTAGACGTGGCAGATCCCGGTCCCGGTCTCAATGCAGGGGACGAGCGCCTGTTCGACGCAGGCGCGGATCAGTCCGGCGCCGCCGCGCGGGATCAGCAGGTCGACAAGCCCGACGGCTTTCATCAGTTCGAGCGAACTGGCGCGGTCGGTATCCTCGATCACCGCGACCAGATCTTCCGGCAGCCCCGCCTTTTTGATCCCGCGGCGCAGCGCGTCGCAGACGGCGCGAGCGGAACGCGCGGCTTCTTTCCCGCAGCGCAGGACGGCGACGTTCCCGCTCTTCAAGGTCAGCGCGGCGACGTCGGAGGTGACGTTCGGGCGGCTCTCGTAGATCGCGGCGACAACGCCGAACGGCACCGCGACCCGCTCGATCAGAAGACCGTTCGGGCGTTTGACGCTCGAAATGATCCGTCCGACCGGATCGGGGAGCGACGCGACGTCGCGCAGCCCCTTCGCCATTCCGGCGATACGGGCGGCGTTTAAGGAAAGACGGTCGATCATCACGTCGGGAATGATCCCGCGCGACGCCTCGACGTCGAGGGCGTTGGCTTCAAGAATCTCTTTTTCGGACGCCTCGAGTTCGTCCGCCATGGACAGGAGTGCCCGGTTCTTCTCTTCGGTCGACAGGAGCGCCGCCTTGGATTTCACCGCCTGCGCGGCGCAAAGGATCTCACTTGTACTTCTCATCTGTTACCTCGCCGAGAAACAGGTCCCGACTTCCTTCCCTTCCAGCGCGTCGTAAACGCGGGAAGGATCCGAGCCGAGCAGAATGAACATCGGGATCCCGTGGGACGTGACGATCTCCGCCGCCTCGAGTTTGGTGGTCATACCGCCCCTGCCGCGATCGGTCCCCGCACCGCCGACAAGCGAACGGATGCGGTCGTCGATCTTTTCGACCCGGCGGATCAGTTTCGCCGACGCGTCTTTACGCGGGTCTCCCTCGTAAAGTCCCTCGACGTCGGAGAGAATAATCAACAGATCCGCGTCGCAGAGCACCGCGACGAGTGCGGAAAGCGTATCGTTATCGCCGAAGACCTTCTTCGCCGACTCGATCTGCGCGTAACTGACCGAGTCGTTTTCGTTGACGATCGGGACGATCCGGTTCTCGAGCAGCGCCGAGAAGGTGTTTTTCAGGTTCTGCTTTTTCTCTTCGGTCAGAACGTCCTCGCCTGTCAGCAGGATCTGCGCCGTCAGGATGCCGTATTCCGAGAAGAATTTATCGTAGAGGTGCATCAGTTCGCACTGACCGACGGCGGCGCACGCCTGTTTCATACGGATCTCTTTCGGACGCTCGGGCAGACGCATTTTGGACACGCCCACGGAGATCGCGCCCGACGAAACGAGGATCACCTCGTCCCCGCCGTTCTCGACCTCGGAGAGCACCTGCGTCAGTTTGTCCATGATCCGAAGATCGACCGATCCGTTCTCGTTCGTCAGCGTCGAGGTGCCGACCTTGACGACGATCCTTCTTTTACGATTGTTCATTTCAAGCCTCGTCCTGTATGATTATACACAGATATCATAATATAAACCCGAGGAAAAGTCAAGAAAAAGATGTTCCGCGCGCGGTTTTTTCCGCCTTTTTGTTGACAAAGCGACGCACGGGCGGTACAATAGACGGGTAACAAGACCGAAAAGAGGTATAACCATGTCTGAAATACTCGAGATCGTAATGATCGTGTCGTTCGGGGCGTCGTGGCCGCTGAACGTCTTAAAATCCTACCGTGCGCGGACGACGAAGGGCAAGAGCCTTCCCTTTCTCGTCCTGATCTTCTTCGGCTACGTCGCGGGGATCGCATCGAAGTTCTTAAACGAAACCTACATGGCTCAGTTTTCGAGCAAGTGGTACGTTCTGGTCTTCTACTTTCTCAACCTGACGATGGTGGGGATCGACCTGGCGCTCTACTGCCGCAACTACCGGCTTGACAAGATGGCGGAAAAAGCAGCGTAAAACGGAAAAATAAAGACCGCCCCCGTCTTGCGGGGGCGGTCCTTTTCATTGATGGAAACCCGTTCAGCGGTAAAGGTCGGCGACCGAGGCGCAACTGGGTTTGGTCTGCTCGTACAGGTCGCGGTAGATCCGGTAGGACTTCTCGTAGACCTTAACTGCCTCGGGGTTGGGGGTGAAGGTGCGGTATTCGGTCAGGAACGCGTGTATCCCGTCCCAGGACGAGAACGCGCCCACCGTCATTCCGGCAAGGTACGCGACGCCGAGCGCGGAACCGGGGTGCGACGGATACGCGCGCACTTCCTGTCCGAGAACGTCGGCGGCGATCTGGCACCAGAAACGGCTGCGCGAGCCGCCGTTGGTCGCGATGATCCGGCGCGGCACGTAGCCGAGTTCGCGAATCACGTCGATATGGTGACGGAAACCGTAGATGACCGCCTCGAGGCAGGCGCGGAAGATATGCGCCCGGGTGTGCGAGAGCGTCAGACCGAACATCATACCGCGCGCCTCGGGATCGAAGATCGGGGTCTTCTCACCGAGGAAGTACGGCAGAATGATCAAGCCGTCGGAGGCGGGCGGAAGTTTCGAGGCGTCCTCGTCGAGTTTCTTCAGCGCGTCCCCGCCGTAACTATCGAGGATGTCGCCGAGATACCATTTGACGAGCGAGCCGGACGCCGCCATACAACCGTTGATCAGGTACTTGTCGGGGACGACGTGGCAGTCGAAGAAGAGTTTTTCGCTGGTGACGATCTCTTTAGTGCAGTAGAGGATGTCGCCGGCACCGCCGAACTTGATGAGCAGATCGCCCTCGTCGACGATCCCGGCGGAAAGCGTGGACGCGACGTGGTCGGCGCTGCCCGCGATGACGGGGATCCCGGCGGCAAGACCGGTGATCTTCGCAGCCGCGGGGGTGACCTCTCCCACGATCTTACCCGAGGGGTTTACCGTCGGGAACCACGCGGGATCGAAGTCGAACGCCTTCATCTGATCGGTCAGCCAGGTCTTGCGGCGGATGTCGAACAGTCCGCTTTCGACCGCCCAGTTCATCTCGATCGACTTGACGCCGGTCAGTTTGTAGACGACGTAGTCGTAGGAACCGAGGACCGTCTTCATGCGTGCGAAGACCTCGGGTTCGTTGCGTTTCACCCAGAGCATACGCGGCAGAACGTGCTGTTGGTTGGTGTAGCCGCCGGTCAGGGCGAACAGTTCTTTCTGGTCGACCTTTTCCGAGATCTCGCGGATCTCGTCGACGGCGCGCGCGTCGTTCTGCTGGATCGTGTTGCGGATCGGACTTCCCTTCTCGTCCAGCATGACGATCGCGGGGACCATACCGGTCACGCCGATACAGGAGATCTTTTCAAAGACGGCGGGATTGCGCTCTTTCAGGCGTGAGACGACGGTGACGGAGTTGTTCCACCAGTCGTTCGCGTTCTCCTCCGCCCAGCCGGCGCGGAGAGAGAGCAGGTCGTGAGGCGCGGAGACCTCGTCGACCATCTTCCCCTCGGAGGAGACGAGTACCGCTTTTACCGACGTCGTGCCGACGTCGATACCGAGTACGATCTTTTCCATTCGGTCCCCCTTACCGTTCGACGAGGATCTCGTCGAGCGTAGAAACGATCTCGGGCGAATACGGGATCATCTTCTCACGCATTTCGGGCGAGGTGGTGACGCCGATCCCGATGCTTCCCGCCGCCTGCGCCATCGCGACGTCGACGTAGGAGTCGCCGATCATCACGATCCGGTCGAGCGGAACGCCGGACTTCTCGGAAATGAATTGCAGCATATCGGGATTGGGTTTCCCGCGTTCGACCTCTTCCGGGGTGATGACGAAACGCACCTTATCCCAGCAGTCGTAACGCGACATCGAATCGCGCGTGCGGTCGTAGGTGTCGGACGTCGCAACGCCGTAGGGGACGTCGAGTTCGTTGATGCGGCGCATCAGCGAAACGAAGCCGGGCTGCGGACGAAGAGCGCGGGACAGGTCGATGCCCGCGTCGGATTCGGTGAAGATCGCCGCGGCGAGATTGCGCGCCTTATGCCAGAGAAGCCCGCAGTGCTCGACGAGAAAACCCGCGAGAATAACGGTCTCTTCGGCGGGAGGCGCGACGGCAAGGACGCCGACGGGATCGACGTAGGTCGCCTCGATCAGACCGCCGTGCCGGAACTCGGTCTTGACGCCCATCAGTTTGGTCCAGGCGATCAGGTCGTCGTGGGTGCAGTGCTTCGAGATCGAACGCATACGGGCGTTCGCCATCTCGATCCAGAACTGCTCGCACTCGAACATCAGACCGTCCTTGTCAAAGACGAGAAGATCGGCGCGGTAGGCGTGGTTATTGACCGTGATCTTTGCCATGGGAAATCTCCTTTATGTCGATTATTTAAGAGCGGACCTTCCGCACGACGCTCATGAACTCGGCGACGCGCTTCTCGTCGACCATGTTCTCGAACACGCCGTCATACTTGAAGGTGGTCGCGACGACGGCGCCGTCGGCGATCGCAAGTTGATCCGCGATGGTCTCTTTACGGCAGCCGGTGTTGGCGAACACGACGGTATCCGGAACGGCTTTCTTCACCTCGGCAAGCACCGAAGTATCGGTCGCGGAACCGGCGGTCTGACCCGAGACGCAGAGCGCGTC
>CACYZS010000031.1 GCA_902778985.1 uncultured Ruminococcus sp. | reverse complement strand
TCCGAGACGACGCGGATGGTGACGGCAAGCGACTGCGTGCCGACGTTGCCCGCCATGTCGAGGATCAGGGACTGGAAGCAGACGACCAGGGCGATCTTGTCGAAAACGGTCTCGAACATCCCGATCACCGTCGAAACGACGATGCCGAGCACCAAAAGGACCAGGAGCCACGGGATCCGCTTGCGGATGCTGCGGAAGAGCGGTTCCTTCACGGCGAGTTTCGCGTAGTCCTCGCCGAGGTCGGATTTGACCGCCTCGGTCAGGTCCTGCGCCGTGATGACGCCGATGACCGTGCCGTCCTTGGACGAAAGCACCGGGATCGAGTCCTCGGAATATCCGCGGACGCGTTCGAGGTTCTCCGCGATGCTGTCGGTATCGTAGACCGACGGATAGGACGTCACAATAAGCGAGTCGAGTTTGGTGTCCTGCCGCGCGATGATCAGGTCTTTCAGGTCGATCGCGCCGCAGTACGCGCCCGCGTCGTCGGTGACGTAGAGCGTCGAGATGTTGTCGTTGTCCGCCGCCTGATCCACCAGACTCTTCATCGCCTGCTTGACGCTCATGTTCTGTTTGATCGTGACGTAGTTGGTCGTCATGATGCTACCGAACTGATCGTCGTCGTAGGAATGCAGAAGGTCGATGTCCTCTTTCGCCTCGGGTTCGAGGAGTTCCAGGACCTGTTCCCTCTTCTCCTCGTCCATATCCTCGAGGACGTCGACCGCGTCGTCCGCGTCCATTTCCTCGATCAGGTCGGCGGCGACGCCGGCGTCCATCTCTTCGAGGTATTCGCCCGCGTCCTCGGAGTACGCAAGGACCTCGGACATCGCCTCGTTGCCGAGAACGCCGCGCAGGCGTTCGCGTTCCTCGGGCGTCATCTCGCCCATCGCGGCGGCGATATCGTTTTCGTGGTAGTCGCCGAGGGATTCACGCAGTTCCGCGTCGTCTTCGACGGTGCGGATCAGGTTCAGGATCTCGGCGGGATAATCGGTCGGAGCCGGCGTTTCAATCTCTTCTTCCTCGGGGGGAAGGATCGGCTCCAGTTCTTCGTTCTTGTTCTCGTTTTCCATCAAAAAAACGCCTCCCTTCTTTGGGGCGGCATCCGTACGGAAAAGCGTGTCAGAGGAGAGTGCCCCCGGCGACCGTTGCGGATCCCGCGTTCAGTTTGTCCCGGCATAACGGAACGGTGCTTTGTCGGTCTGTGCCCGCGTCCATCAACGTATCACCCCGCTTTCGCGTTTCTTCGCTTTTATTGTACCACCGCCCACCGCGCTTTGTCAAGCCGAAAAGACGCGCGGATCGCGCTTTTTTATTCTTTCCCCCGATTGACAATCCGCTTCGTTTCTGCTATACTTTTTTGTATGAAAACGGATCTTTGATCCGGGACAAGGAAGGTACGTCATGGAAAGAGTGTATGCCGCCGACGCGAAGGCGTATATCGGACGGGAGATCAAGGTGCAGGGGTTCGTCGAGAATCTCCGCAACGGCGCCGCGATGGCGTTCATCGTGTTGAAAGACATCTCGGGTAAATTGCAGATCACGGTCGAGAAGGAGAAACTTCCCGCCCTCGTCCCGGTGATCGATTCGCTTACCCCCGATTCGGTCGTGACCGTCACGGGCGTCGTGATCGAGAACGAGTACGTCAAGATGGGCGGGATCGAGGTGATCCCGAGTTCGATCGTCGCCGAGAGCATCGCCGACGCGCTTCCCATCGTGCGCAAAGACATTCCCGCGACCAAGAAGAAACAGGCGGTCGAGCGTTCCTCGATCGACCAGCGCATCGACTACCGCTGGATCGACCTGCGCACCGAGGAGAACCAGTTGATGTTTCGCGCGCAGACCATTTTAGTCAACGCGATGCGGCATTTCCTGATCGACCAGAACTTTATCGAGATCCACACGCCGAAACTGATCGGCGCGGCGTCCGAGAGCGGCGCGGACGTGTTTGAAGTCAAGTACTTCGACCGCAACGCCTACCTCGCGCAGAGCCCTCAGTTCTACAAGCAGATGGCGATGGCGGCGGGATTTGAGCGCATCTTCGAGTGCGGCCCGGTATTCCGCGCCGAAAAGTCCTTCACCAACAAGCACACCACCGAGTTCACCGGCTTTGACCTCGAGTTCAGTTATATCAACTCCTTCCGCGACGTGATGAAGATGGAAGAGGAACTGCTCACCTCGGCGCTCGAAGAGGTGAAGGCGGCGTGCGGCGACGAGATCGAAAAACTCTTCGGAATCCCCGTCGTCGTGCCGAAGAAGCCCTTCCCCGTCGTGAAACTCGCCGACCTCTACCGCGGACTCGAAGAGGACTTCGGTTATACCTGCCCCGATTCCGAAAAGGGCGACCTCACCACCGACGCCGAACGCCTCTCCTACGAGTGGGTGAAAAAGCACTACGACCACGAATTCCTCTTCGTCACCGACTACTCCGCTGACAAGCGCGCCTTCTACCATATGCGCAACGCCGACGGCGTGCCGCAGGGCTACGACCTGATCTGGCGCGGCACCGAGATCACCACCGGCGCGCAGCGCGAACACCGCTACGAAGTTTTGAAAAAGCAGGCGGACGAGAAGGGGCTCGGCAACGACGTGAAGTTCTACCTCGAGTTCTTCCGCTACGGCTGCCCGCCGCACGGCGGCTTCGGTCTCGGCGTCGACCGCCTGACCATGCTGTTGCTCGGTCTGCACATCAAGGAGTCCATGTTCCTGTTCCGCGGTCCGAACCGGCTGACGCCGTGAAAGAAACCCGATTTGTCCCCCGGGCAAATCGGGTTTTCACCGTATCGACGTTCCTCCGTGCTCCCGTCCGTTCCGGTCGGAGCGGACCATCCTAAAACAGGAGAGTTCATAATGAAACCGTCAAACCGCTTGTTCGCTCTGCTTGCGCTTTTTCTTCTTTTCTGTATGCTTCTGACGTCCTGCGAACTGCTCGACGTCCAGCAAGCGACCGACAGACCCGCACGCACCGGAACCGAAACGACCGACAAAGGGGGACAGACCGAGATGACGACCGATAAAAGCGCGGCGTCGACCGCCCGTGACACGACCGCCGTCGAATCGACCACGGACGCAGCGCCGGTCACGACCGAAGCGCCGCAGGACGAGCCTGCGGTCTACGAATACCCGATGGATCAGGTGGCGCCGCTGAACGGGACCATCCGGACCAAACAGAATGACTATCTCATCACGGCGAACTATCGCGGCGCGACGGTCGACCTCAAAGACATTCACTACGACACCGTGACCGTCACCCGCAACCCCGACGCCGACGAGATGGGGTACGCGTTTCTGACCGCGATCCCCACCGCAACCGGCGAGAAGCCGTCCTACGCCACCGGGTACACGATGGTGGTCTGGGACAAAAACGATACGGCGACCCTCTCGATCCCGGGCGACGCGCGGTATCTCTACGTCTACTATTACGACAGCGGCGTCTACTATCTGCCGACGTCGATCGTCTTCTCGAACGCGACCGTGCCGACCACCTTTACCGTCGCGTCCTGGAACATCGGGCATTTCAGCATGGGCAACAACAAGAACACCAAGTTGACGGACGATCAGTACGCGACCGAGAAGGCGAAGTTCGACGCGTATATCGGTTCGCTCGGCGCGGACGTTCTGATCCTGAACGAGTACAGCCAACTGTTCACCCCGTCGAAAGCCGCCCGCTACCTCTTCCTCGATTACGCCACTCCCTTTGAATGCGAGCAGCGCAATTACAGTTGCAACGCGCTCTACGCGAAGTTCCCCCTGAAGAACCTGACGCTTCACGATTTCGCCTGCAATACCCCCGATACCGTTCTGCATACCACCGCGATCAAGGCGACCGATTACTACTATATCACGGGCGAACTTACCGTTGGAACCGAGACCGTCACGATCGTCGCCCTGCACCTCGCGTTCCACGATAACCTGAACCCCGACACCGTTTGCACCAACCAGATGGACGAGTTGATCGCCGCTTTCGCCGATACCGAACACGTCATTATGCTCGGGGACTGGAACGCCTATCACGCCGAGTATTACGAACGTTTCGCCGAAGCCGGCTACACCGTCGGAAACGACGGCTCGTTCCTCACCTGCACCGGCTCCAAAACCGGCGGGCTCGAGTGGCCGGTCGATAATATCATCGTCAAAGGCGTCACCATGACCGACTTCCGCGCCGTCAACACTTCTCTCTCGGATCACGTCGCGGTGGTTGCCACGATAACAGTACCGTAAGGAACAAGGGATACGCCCGCTTTCTTTCGAAGCACGACCGCATCCCCCGCGCGGGCGTGGTAAATTTTTCTCTCGGTCACTTCACTCGCCGACCGCAGGGAGGCATATCGAGTTCCCCGTTCCTAACGGGTGATGCTCACCTGATCTATACGGGGGTTATTGTGAAATAATAAGGCGGGCGCGCAGAAATGCGCGCCCGCATTTTTCACTTCACGATTTCTCCGGTGTATACCAAATGAGTATCTCCCGTCCGGATCGCGTCTCCGTTCTCCTTCACGCACACCGACAGGTCTCCGCCGGGCAACTCGACCGTGATCTCGCTGTCCTTTTTGCAGTAGCCGTTCAGCACGGCGGCGACGGCTGCCGCGACGGCGCCGGTCCCGCAGGCGGCGGTCTCGCCGTTCCCGCGTTCGTAGACGCGCATCGAGAGTACCGTCGGGCTGACTACCCGGACGAACTCGGTGTTGATGCGTTCGGGGAAGAGCGGCGCGTACTCGAACTGCGGACCGACGACCGACAGATCGATCTTCTCGGGGTGTTCGGTGAACACCACGCAGTGCGGGTTGCCGACCGACAGGCAGGTGACGCGGTACTCGGTCCCGCCGATCTTGACGGGACGGTCGATCACACTTTCACCGTCCAGCGTGCAGGGGACCTTTTCGGGCGTGAGTTCCGGTTTGCCCATATTCACCCCGACCATCGTGACCCGCCCGAACGAGGTGTGCAGCGTCAGTTCGCGGATGCCCGCCTCGGTCTCGACCGTCACGGTGTCCCGCTTGACGAAGCCGTTATCGTGCAGGTACTTCCCGACGCAGCGGATACTGTTCCCCGCCATCACGCCGTCCGAACCGTCGCGGTTGCAGACGCGCATCTTCACGTCGGCTTTCTCCGACGGGAGCAGCACGACCATCCCGTCCGCCCCGATCCCGAAGCGGCGGTCGCAAAGTTCGACGGCAAGCGACTCCGCCCCGTCGAGCGGGGTCTTGGTCGCGTCGATCAGGATATAGTCGTCGCCCGAACCCTCCATCTTCGAGAAGGCGATGGTGCGCTTTTCGCGCCGCATAGCGTTCAGGTCCACCGGCTCGGTGTTCTTTTCGGAGTAGCCGCTCGCGATCACGTCCGCCATCGCGTTCGCCGTGTCGAGCGAGGTGAGACACAGAACGCCGAGCGTCAGCGCCTTTCTGTGCAGGGCGATATACTCCGAAAGCGTCTCGTCGTAGAGCGCGCCGGTGTAGACGATGTAGTGGATCTTGCCCTCTTCAAGCAGTTTCCACATCCCGTCCTGTTCCCGGATGCCCGGCACGACGTTGACCGGGATCCCGAGTTGCCGGATGGTCTCGGCGGTGCCCGGGGTGGCGTAGACCGTCATGCCGAGGTCGCGGACCTTCCTGGAAAGCCCGATGATCTCGCCGTAGTCGTGGTCGTCCACGCTGATAAAGATCCCGGTCTCCTTGCCGTCGCGCGGATTCTGGAGACGGAAGCCCGCGGAAGTCATACCCTTGAAGAGCGCCTCGCGAATGTTCTTGCCGATCCCGAGCACCTCGCCCGTCGACTTCATTTCCGGTCCCATATACGAGTTGGCGTCGGACAGTTTCCCGAACGAGAAGACCGGCACCTTGACCGTCACGTAGGGCGGCGCCTGGTACAGCCCCGTGCCGTAGCCGAGCGACGCGAGTTTCCCGCCGGTCATCACCGAGGCGGCGAGATCCACCATCGGCACCCCGGTCACCTTGCTGATATACGGCACGGTACGCGAGGCGCGCGGGTTGACCTCGATCACGTAGAGTTCGTTCTCCGAGATCAGGTACTGGATGTTGACCAGTCCCTTGGTCCCGAGCGCGAGCGCCAGTTTTTCGGAGCACTCGACGATCTTCCCGATCATGCGGTCGTCCACCGAATACGGCGGGTAGACGGCGATCGAGTCGCCGCTGTGCACGCCCGCCCGCTCGATGTGCTGCATTATCCCGGGGATCAGGACGTTTTCGCCGTCCGAGATAACGTCGACCTCGAGTTCCGGCCCCATCATATACTTGTCGACCAGCACCGGGTTGTCGATTCCGGTCGAAAGGATCCGCGCCATATATTTTTTGACTTCGGCGGCGGTATGCACGATGGTCATGTTCTGCCCGCCGATGACGTAGGACGGACGGAGCAGGACGGGATAACCGAGCGTTTCCGCCGCCCTCAGCGCCTCTTCGGTGGTCACGACGCCCATGCCGCGCGGACGTTTGATCGAAAACTTTTCGAGCAGGCGATCGAAACGTTCGCGGTCTTCCGCGACGTCGATCCCCTCGGCGGACGTGCCGAGGATCTGAACGCCCGCGCGGTCAAGGAACGCGGTCAGTTTGATCGCGGTCTGCCCGCCGAACGCCACCACGACGCCGATCGGGTTCTCCGCCCGGATCACGTTCATCACGTCCTCGGGCGTCAGCGGCTCGAAGTAGAGCCGGTCGGCGGTGTCGTAGTCGGTCGAAACGGTCTCGGGGTTGTTGTTGATGATCGCCACGTCGTACCCGAGTTCCTTCAGGGTCCAGACGCAGTGCACCGACGAATAGTCGAACTCGATCCCCTGCCCGATCCGGATCGGTCCCGAACCGAGGACCAGGATCACGGGTTTGCCGGACTTCTGGAAACTCCGCGCCTCGCACCCCTCGGCGTTCGGCACCGAGTAGAAGTAGGGTTTGTCGGTCCCGAAGACAGACGCGCAGGTCTTGACGATGCGGTAGCCGAAGGGCGTCTCGGTCGCGGGTTTGGTGCCCGACAGCCGTTCGAGCGCCTTATCGGTGTAGCCGAGTTCCTTGCCCTCTTTGAGAAGGTCGGCGGTCAAGCCGCCCTTGATCTTCTCTTCGTAATCGGCAAGCCGTTTGATCTTATTTAAGAAATACGGATCGATCGTGGTGATCCGGTAGATCTCGTCGATCGACACCCCCGCCTTGATCGCTTCAAACACGGTGAACAGGCGGCGGTCGTCCTGGTCGCCCAGGCGTTCGATCACCGACCGTCCGTCAAGCGGCGGAAGGTTCAGCGTGTCGGCGCCGATCTCGGCGCCGCGGATCGCCTTCATCAGGGCGGCTTCGAAGGTCGGGGCGATCGACATGACCTCGCCCGTCGCCTTCATCTGCGTTCCGAGCCGCCGGCTCATGCCGGCGAACTTATCGAACGGGAACTTCGGGTATTTGACCACGATATAGTCGACCGCGGGTTCAAAGCCCGAGAGCGAATCCCCGGTCTTCGGGTTTCGGATCTCCTTCAGCGTATAGCCGAGGGCGAGGCGCGTCGTCACCTTCGCGATCGGATACCCGGTCGCCTTGGACGCAAGCGCGGAACTGCGCGATACGCGCGGGTTGACTTCAATGACGGCGTACTCGCTGCCGTCGGGTTTTAAGGCGAACTGGCAGTTGCACCCGCCGATCACCCCGATCGCCGCGACGATATCGAGCGCCGCTTGCCGGAGCATGGAAAACTCCCGATCGGAGAGTGTCAGGGCGGGGGCGGCGACGATCGAGTCGCCGGTATGCACGCCGACGGGATCGACGTTCTCCATCGAGCAGACCGAGACCGCCTCGCCGGTGTTGTCCCGCATGGTCTCGAACTCGATCTCCTTCCACCCGGCGATCGACTTTTCGATCAAGACCTGCGTGATCGGGGACAGATCCAGTCCCGGTCCCGCGATGTCCACCAGTTCCTCGGGGGTTGCGGCGATACCGCCGCCCGTACCGCCGAGCGTGAACGCCGGACGGACGATGACGGGGTAGCCGATCTTTTCGGCGACTGCAAGACATTCCTCGACGGTATTCGCGATATCCGAGGGAACGCAGGGCTGCCCGATCCCCTCCATGGTCTCTTTGAAGAGTTCGCGGTCCTCCGCGCGGTCGATCGCCGCCACGTCGGTCCCGAGCAGGCGCACGCCCGCCTCTTTCAGGAAACCTTCTTTTTCGAGTTGCATCGCGAGCGTCAACCCGGTCTGCCCGCCGAGCCCCGCAAGCAGTCCGTCGGGCTTCTCGCGCAGGATGATCCGTTTGACCGACGTGACGGTCAGCGGTTCGAGGTAGATCTCGTCCGCCAGATGCTTGTCGGTCATAATGGTCGCGGGGTTGGAGTTGACGAGGACGGTGTTGATCCCTTCCTCGCGCAGCACGCGGCACGCCTGCGCGCCCGCGTAGTCGAATTCGGCTGCCTGCCCGATCACGATGGGGCCGGAGCCGATCACCAGAACCTTTTTGATACTCTTATCTTTCGGCATTGTTTTTTTCGTCCCGTTTCAAAAAAGTCGTTTCCAGTCGTTGTTTCAGAGCGTCGCCGCCATGACCGCCTTGATGGTGTGCATCCGGTTCTCCGCCTCTTCGAACACCATCGACGCCGGTCCCTCGAAGACCTCGTCGGTCACTTCCATCGCGTCGCGGCTGAATCTTTCGCACATCTCGCGCCCGATCGCGGTGTTCTTGTCGTGGTAGGCGGGCAGACAGTGGAGGAAGATCGCGTCCTTCCCCGCCGCCGCCATCACCGCGGCGTTCACCTGGTAGGGGGCGAGCGCCTTGACGCGTTCGTCCCACACCTCGACGGGTTCGCCCATCGAGACCCAGACGTCGGTATAGATCGCGTCGGCGCCCTTTGCCGCCTTGATTGGATCGCTTTCAAACGCGATCGTCGCCCCGGTCTCTGCGGCGATCTGTTTACAGGTCTCGACAAGATCCGACGCCGGGCGGTATTCCACGGGCGAACAGGCGACGAAGTGCAGTCCCATCTTCGCGCACCCGACCATCAGCGAGTTGCCCATATTGAAGCGGGCGTCGCCGTAGTAGACCAGTTTCTTGCCCGCGAGCGTTCCGAAGTGCTCGCGGATGGTCAGAAAGTCGGCCAAGATCTGCGTCGGGTGGAACTCGTCGGTCAGACCGTTCCAGACCGGCACCTTCGCGTACTTCGCCAGCGTCTCGACGATCTCCTGACCGAATCCCCGGTACTCGATCCCGTCGAACATACTGCCGAGCACGCGTGCGGTATCGGCGATGCTCTCCTTGCGTCCGATCTGCGACCCCGACGGATCGAGATAGGTCGCGCCCATACCGAGGTCGCGCGCCGCCACCTCGAACGAGCAGCGCGTCCGGGTAGAGGTTTTTTCAAAGATCAGGGCGACGTTCTTGCCCTGATGGATCGCGTGGGGGATCCCCGCCTTTTTCTTCGCTTTGAGATCCGCCGCCAGATCGAGCAGATACGCGATCTCGGCGGGGGTAAAATCGAGCAGTTTCAGAAAGTCCCTGCCTTTAAGAGAAACAGTAGCCACCGTTTTTACCTCGCTTACAGTACTTTGGAAAGGAACGACTTCAGCCGTTCGCTCTTGGGGTTGCCGAACACCTCGGCGGGCGTTCCCTCTTCGGCGATCACGCCCTCGTCAAGGAAGATCACGCGGTTGGACACCTCGCGGGCAAAACCCATCTCGTGCGTCACGACCACCATCGTCATGCCGCTCTCGGCAAGTTCCTTCATCACGTCCAGCACTTCGCCCACCATTTCGGGATCGAGCGCGGAGGTCGGCTCGTCGAAGAGCATCACGTCGGGTTCCATACAGAGGGCGCGGACGATCGCCACGCGCTGTTTCTGTCCGCCCGAGAGTTGGTTGGGATAGGACGCGGCGCGGTCGGCAAGCCCGACGCGGGCAAGCAGGGTCATCGCCTTCTCTTCCGCCTCTTCCTTAGTGAACTTTTTCAGCATCACCGGCGCGCAGGTCAGGTTATCCAATACCGTCATGTGCGGGAACAGGTTGAACTGCTGGAACACCATGCCCATCTTCTGGCGGTGCCGGTTGACGTCGGTCTTCTTGTCGGTCAACTCGTCGCCCTCGAAGACGATCGAACCGCCGTTTGGTTTTTCGAGCAGGTTCAGGCAGCGGAGAAAGGTCGATTTTCCGGAACCCGACGGACCGATGACGCAGATGACGTCCCCGCGGTCGATCTCGACGTCGATGCCGCAGAGGACCGGGACGCCGCCGAACTGTTTTTCCAGTCCCGTGACGGTGATCAGTTTTTCTTTGGCGGTCGCGTTCATATCAGTTACGTTTGTCACTTCTCGCCAGTTTCCTTTCAAAGACTTTGAGCAGCCGCGTCAGCCCCACGACCAGGATCAGGTAGACCAGAGCGACCAGCATCAGCGGGTTGATCGCGTCGAAGGTGTTGTTGCGGACGAGGTTCCCCGCGCGGGTCAGGTCGACCACCGCGACGTACCCGGCGACCGACGTCTCTTTCAGGAGCGCGATCATCTCGTTGCCGATGGCGGGCAGGATGTTGCGGATCGCCTGCGGAAAGACGATCTTGCGCATCGCCTGCATCTTCGACAGCCCGAGGCTTCGTCCCGCTTCCATCTGTCCCTTGTCCACCGCGTTGATCCCGCTTCGCACCACCTCCGCCATATAGGCGCCCGAGTTGATGCCGAAGGTCAGGATCGCGACCGGAACGCCCTCGACGCCGGTCAGCACGATGAAATAGAAGATCAGGAGCAGAACGACCACCGGGATCCCGCGGATCACCGTGACGTAAAAATCGCAGATCACGTCCACGACCTTCAGCGAGGGCACGCCCTCGGAAAAATATTTGGCGATCGCGATCACCGATCCGATCACCACGCCGATCAGCAGCGCGCCGAGCGTGATGATGATCGTGTTCTTGAACCCGTTCAGGATCAACTTGTAGTGTCCCGTCGCGATGAAGGTCTCGTGGAGTTTTGCAAACCAACTCATTCGGAATACGGTTCCTTTCGTGTCAGATAAAAAGCAGAAGAAAGGGCCCGCCGTCCGGCAAGCCCTTTCCGGGGCAAAGCGTTTCGCTTACTTCGCGCTCGACGGAGCGGTGTAGGGGGCTTCGTACTTCGCGAACAGTCCCGCGATCGTGCCGTCGTCCAGCATCGTCTTCAGGATCTTGTTGATCTCGGCGACAAGGTCTTCGCTGCCGAAGGCGAACGCGAAGGCGTAGGGCTCGGTGGTCATGGCTTCCGAAAGGATGACCAGTTTGTCGCTGTCGGCTTTCCCCTCGTTGTATTTCTTCACCATATCGGCAGCGGTCAGGTCGTCGATAACCCACGCGTCGACGTTGCCGTTCAGGAGCGCCATCTGCGCGACCTCGTTGTCCTCGTATGCGGAGACCTCGTAACCGTTACCCATGCAGTATTCCTCTGCGGTGGTCGCGGTCTGCACCGAGACCTTCTTGCCGGCGAGGTCCGCCTTGGTCTGGACGGTGCTGCCCGCCTTTACGACGATCGCCTGCGCCGCGAGGCAGTAGGGATCGGTGAAGAGCATATTCTTCTGACGCGACTCGGTCACGGTGATGCCCGACATACCGCAGTCGAACTTGCCGGACGTGACGCCGGGAAGCACCGACTCAAAAGTCATCTGTTTGAGCGTCAGGGTGACGCCGAGTTTCTCGCAGATCTTTTCCAGGATCTCGACCTCGATCCCGACGACCTCTTCACCGTCGAGGCTCTCAAAGGGCGGGAAGTCGGGGGAGGTGGCGACGACGAGTTTGCCCGCCTTCTTCACTTCGTCAAGCGTCTTGCCCTTCTTCCCGCAGGAAGCGAAGGAGAAAACGCAGACCACGACCATCAGGACGGCAAGCGTGAACGAAAGCACTTTCTTCATAATATTAAATCCTTTCTTTTGTCGCGATCGGCGCGATTTTTTCGCCGATCTTGTTTTGACGTGAATAATTATACACCGTCTTGCGTCGGATTGCAACCCCTTTTTGTAAAAAAGCGCGATTTTCTGCCCTTTGACCAGTTTCCGGCAAGTCTCCCCGTTTGGTTTTTGTATAGGTTGACGGATAATTATGCGTTTTTGTCGATCAGAGCCGCCGCTTTCGCTCCAGGCGCGGCGGGTGCGCGACGCGTCCGGAGACCTTCGCGCGCTCTTCCGCTTCCCCGTCCGCTCTCCGCTCCGGTCGTTCGTTTATGCAACAATCGCGTATAATTCGCATAATTAAACAGCCGCGACGAAAAAAAGATCCCGGCGGAAAAACCGCCGGGAAGAATCATCATTTTTCGATTTCGTCTTCGGGCAAGCCGTCGCGCTGATCGCCCTCTGCCTGCGAGCCGTCGCGGATCGAGATGCCGCCGCCGCCCGCGCGTTTGACGCGGTAGAGTTCTCTGTCGGCGTGCCGGAACAGGTCGCGACCGGTGCCCTCTCCGCCGAACGCGACGCCGACGCTGATCGACGCAGCCGGGATCTCATCGGTCGAGAGGCGCATTTCGGCGTTGATCGAGGCGATCTTCTCGCGGATCATCTCTTTGCTTTCGACGCCGGCGTTCCACATGATGACGGCGAACTCGTCGCCGCCGATCCGGCAGATCCGGTCGCCGGAACGGAACGCGGCGGACAGTTTTTCGGACAGCCGTTGCAGGATCCGGTCGCCCGCGTCGTGCCCGTAGGTGTCGTTGACGCGTTTGAACCCGTCGAGGTCGACCAGCACCAGGGCGTTGCGCCCTTCGGCTGCGCGGTCGAGATAGCGGTCGAGCCCGCTGCGGTTGAAGATACCGGTCAGGTAGTCGTGCGACGCCTTGAACGCGAGTTGTTCGCGGCTCTCGCGGCTGGCTTCGAGCATCCGGTTATAGGTGCCGGCGAAGAAGCGGTATTCGTACGAACCGCCGTCCTCGGGCAGTTGCTTTTCGTTGCGGATCAGCCGTTCGGCGCGGATCAAGGGGTGGAAAACCTTCATGGAGGTCAGAACGACCAGCAGGGCGACCGCGGCGACCACGTGAACGATCAATACCTGTTCGACGAAGACCAGAGTGCGCAACTGTCTTGCCTGTCTTTCCTGCCGCTGTTTCAGATGGTCCTCCAGTCCTTTCAGGCACTTGTCGACCTGCCCGGTAATCTCGGCTTTCCGTTCTTCGTATTCCTCGTCGTAAACCAGTTCGCGCGAATGGTCGATCATGCCGCCCTCGCCGTCCGGGTTCCGCGCCAGATCCTCGGGGGAGAGGACCACGTCGCGTACCTCCGCGGGATACTCCGACAGATCGACGTCGGCGGAAGCCTCAAGCCGCAGGCGCATGGCGTAATACTCGGTCTGCATCAGCGCGTAGGAGCCCTCGAACGCGCGCTGCAGGTCGTTATAGAGTTCGGTGCCGGCAAAATGCTTTTCGAGGGCGGCAAGCCCCTTTTCGCGTCGCTGCGTTACCTTCGCTTCCGCAAAGTAGTCGTCCAGATACTGCCGCATACCCGATCCGACGTAGTAGCGGACGTGTTCGGTCAGGTAGTCCGAGGCGTCC
>CACYZS010000030.1 GCA_902778985.1 uncultured Ruminococcus sp. | reverse complement strand
TTGAAACTGATTCTCGGGATCTGTTTCGCCCGGCGTGCGTTGCTATCCGGCGCGGCGCTCTCGGACGTCGCTGCGGCGGCGATCCGCGGGGTTACGGTCGGGACGGTCGCGTCGGCGCTTCTGCTTCTTGTTGAACTGCTTTTTGACTTCCGGAAAGATCCCCTTAAATACAAAGGAAGAAAACCGTTGAAAAGGACGGGCGAACAGGGAAGATTGATCCGCATCGCGACCCCCGTCACGGTCAGCGCGACGGTGACGAGTCTGGCAGGTATGATCGACCTTGCCTTCATGATGCGGCGACTGGTCGCGTCAGGGCTTTCGCTTGCGGAAGCGACCGCTGTTTTCGGGAACTATACCACGCTCGCCGTTCCGTTCTTCAGTCTCCCGGGAATCCTGATCTCACCGATCGCGACCGGGATCGTACCGTTCGTCTCCGGGGATCTTGCCAGAGGGGACGCGATCGCGGCAAACGGTCGCTCCCGGGCGGCGATCCGTTCAGCCGTCGTTCTGTCGTTTCCCGCTGCGCTCGGATTGGGGCTCTTCGGGCGTCGAATCCTGTCTCTGTTCTTTCTCCCTGCGTCCGCGGCGCTTGCCGCCCCTGCGCTCGCCGTACTGTCCCCGGGGATCGTTTTTCTTGCGCTGGTCACGGTTACCGGAGCGATCCTGCAAGCGCGGGGCAGAGCGGGGATCACTGTCCTCTCGATGTTGCTCGGCGCTATCGTGAAGATCGTTGCCGGATACTACCTGATCGGTCTTCCGTCGGTCGGCGTGTACGGGGCGTCGATCGGAACGGTACTTTGCTACGCCGTCGCGGCTGCCGTCAACCTCGGGGTGCTTGCCAAAGAGTTCGGAAGACCGTTTTCCTTCACGGATCTGACGCGACCGATCTTGCCCGCAGCGCTCTCGTTCTCGCTTTCGTATCTGCTCCTTTCGATCATGCCCGATAAAGCGAGCGCTTTTTCGACCTTGTTTATGCTTGCACTCAGCGCCGCGCTCTACCTTCCGCTTTCGTTTTTGACAGGTTCGATCAAACGGGAAGACGCGGAAGTAGTTCCTATTTTGCGTCGGTTTTCATGCAAAGTGCTTTCAAAGAAGAAGATCGAATAGGTTTGTTCAAAATGCACAAACCCCCGTTTTTTCAATTTTGAAGGGCTTTTTCGACTCAAAAATAGAAAAATATGGGAAAGAATTGCTAAATATTTAAAAAAAAACGAAAAAATCGAAAAAAATATCTAAAAAGGGATTGATATTTCCGTAAGTCCATGGTATAATGACAATCGGTAACCCCAAATAAAACAAAAGAAAGGGAACACAAAATGAACAAGACTCAGTTGATCGACGTTGTCGCAAAGGAATCCGGACTCAAGAAGAAAGAGGCGGAGGCGGCTGTCAACGCTGCTATCGCCGCTGTTGTCGACGCTCTTAAGGACGGCGACAAGGTCCAACTCATCGGCTTCGGCAGTTTCGAAGTGAAGTGCACCAAAGAGAGAATGGGCCAGAACCCCGCCACCGGCGCCAAGATCAAGATCCCCGCTTCCAAGCGCCCCGCGTTTGTTGCGAGCAAGGCTCTGAAGGACGCCATCAACGGCTGATTTCGGTAAGTTCCTGTGCGGCTTGACAAATTCTTAAAGGTCTCCCGGATCATCAAACGGAGAACCGTCGCAAACGACGCCTGCGACGCATCTCACGTTACGGTCAACGGAAAGGTCGCGAAAGCGTCCTACGACGTTAAGATCGGCGACGTGATCGAAGTGGGTTTCGGTCAGAGAGTTCTTCGGGTACGTGTGACCGATATCCGAGAAACGGTTAAGAAGGAAGCCGCGTCGGATATGTACGAAGTCTTGAACTGAAGTTCATATCAATAAAGCACCCCGCATAAAGTGTACTACTTGAATGCGGGGTGTTTTGTTATGTCTATTTTGAACGCGAACGAACAGGCGGAAACGGGACAGCGTATCGTGATACAGTCGCGGTCCGCCGTCGAGATCACGGAGGTTACGGGCGTTGTATCCTTCGACGAAGAAGAGATCGTGCTTGAGACCGGGACCGGAAAACTGTCGGTCGAGGGGGAGGGACTTCGGATCACGGTGCTCTCCCTTGAAAAAGGCGTCGTTTCCGCCGTCGGGAAGATCAACGCGATCGCGTATCTGAACGAGGCGACGGGGAAACGGTCGGGGCTCTTCGGTAGAAAGGGATGAACGAAGCAATCATCACGCTTTTCGTCTGCGGTTTAGCGGCGGGCGGGTGTTCGGTCGTCCTGTGTTTTCTACGCCGTGCGTCTGCCGGTGCGTACCCGCAACGGACTTTTCAAAAGAGCAAAACAAGCAAAAAGAAAAAACAAGGCAGAATGACAAATTGCGGTTTGGACTTTTTGTTTTGCTTTTTCGTCGGGACTTATCTGGTTTTATACGATGCGACTGTCCTCTGCGGTATGGGACGGTTCTATCATTTGGCGGTTTTCTTCGTCGGGTTTGCGCTTGTTCGCTATCTCTTGCTTTCGGTCCTGTTCCGTCCGGTCGAATGGACGTTTCGGTTGCTCTTGGATCTGTGGCGCGCGGCGGTTTGGAGTCTAACGTTTCCCCTCAAGAAGTGTTTTTCGTTCTTTTTCGGTTTTCTTTACGGCGCATACTTGATTATAAAGCGAAAAAATGATAAAATGAAAGCGAAACGAAAAGCGAAACGGGAGATCGCCCGGTTGCTTTCAGGGAGCGAGACGGCGTTTCTGTCTTCCGGGGCGACCGAAGCGGTATTCTCCGGGGAGGGATAGATAGAATGGAAGATCGGATCAGAAGAATCAACGCAGACGACGTGTCGAGGGCGGTTCGCGACCTTTTTCTGCAGGCGAACAGCGTGATCGGCGAGGACGTCAAGGCGTGCCTTGACTGCGCGATCAAAGCCGAGCAGAACGAACTTGCGCGCGGCGTCCTGACGGCGATCAGGGAAAACGACTCGATCGCCTCCGAAAAGGGGCTACCGATCTGTCAGGACACAGGAATGGCGGTGTTGTTTGCCGAGGTTGGTTCGCTTGTTCATATCGAGGGCGACACGCTTGAAAACGCGGTCAACCGCGGTGTTTCCGAGGCGTACCTGGACGGCAAACTCCGCTGCTCTGTCGTGCGCGATCCGCTCTTCTACCGTGAAAACACGGGGAACAACACCCCGGCGATCCTTCATATCCGCACGGTTCCGGGCGACCGTTTGAGATTGCTTGCCGCGCCGAAGGGTTTCGGCAGCGAGAATATGAGCGCCCTCAAAATGTTCACTCCTTCCGCCAAGCCCGAAGATATTGTCGATTTCGTCGTCGGCGCGGTCAAAAAAGCCGGCTCAAACCCCTGTCCGCCGGTCACGGTCGGCGTCGGGATCGGTTCGGATTTCGAGGGGTGCGCGCTGCTCGCGAAATACGCCTTGACGCGTCCGCTTACCGACAGTCACCCCGATCCGAACTACGCCGCGCTTGAAAAAACCATTCTGGAACGCATCAACGCGCTCGGGATCGGACCGCAGGGATTCGGCGGGGATACGTCCGCGTTTGCCGTCAAGATTGAGGTCGGTCCGACGCATATCGCGGGGCTTCCGGTCGCCGTCAACGTGAACTGTCACGTCGTTCGGCACGCCGGCGTCGTCCTCTGATATCCTTTTTCCCCAAATAGTACAAACGAACGACTGCTTTCGCAGGTTCGTTTGTACTTTTTTTATAATTCTTTCTGCCTCTTTGCTTGACAACAGAATTATACTATGATAAAATTGTTATAATAGAAAACCGAAAGGAATATGTCTGATGATACAGGTCGTGTCCGGGGACGGACGGTCGCGCGGCGAGCGTACCGATGAATATCTTTTTCATCAGGGAACGCTTTATTCGGCGTATCGCTATCTCGGCTGTCAATTGACTGTTTCGGACGGTTCCTTTTTCTATTCGTTCCGTACCTGGGCGCCGAACGCCGACGAGGTCCGTCTTGTCTCGGATTTCACCGACTGGGAACGCGGTCTGCGCTTGGAGCGCGTGACCGATAAGGGGATCTGGGAGTTGACCGTCCGCTCCGACGTGTCGCTTGCCGGCTCTGTCTATAAGTACCTTGTTGTCTCGCATGGAAAAGGCGTCTGCAAGGGCGACCCCTACGCCGTTTACTCCAAAGGAGCAGACGACGGCGGCACGATCATCACCGACGGGACGAATTACCGCTTCGCCGACCAAGCGTGGCTTGATTATCGCAGAAAGTCCGTCGCGATGTCCTCCAAAGGACATTATCTCTCCGCTCCGGTCAATATCTACGAGATTCACCCGGGTTCGTTCGACCGAAAGGAAGACGGCGGGTATCTCTCCTACCGCGAACTTGCCGAGCGGCTTGTCCCGTACGTGAAAACGATGGGATATACGCACGTCGAGTTGATGCCGATCGCCGAGTATCCCTTCGACGGTTCCTGGGGCTATCAGGTCTGCGCCTATTACGCCCCGACCTCTCGTTTCGGTACGCCCGACGATTTTCGGTACTTCGTCGACACGATGCACCGCGCCGGCGTCGGCGTGATCCTCGACTGGGTGCCGGCGCATTTTCCGAAAGACGAATGGGGATTGTTCGAGTTTGACGGACACCCGCTTTACGAATACCAGGGAAAAGACCGTATGGAGTCCCGCTCCTGGGGAACGCGGTTCTTCGACCTCGGACGCGAGGAAGTCCAGTCGTTCCTGATCTCAAACGCCCTGTACTGGTTCCGTGAGTTCCACGTCGACGGGCTTCGAGTCGACGCGGTCGCCTCAATGCTCTATCTCGACTACGATCGGTTGCCGGGCGAATGGATCCCGAATGCCGAGGGCGGGAACCGCAATCTCGAAGCGGTCGCTTTCCTGCAAAAGTTGAATTCCGTGTTGTTCGCCGAGTTCCCGGACGTGCTGATGATCGCGGAAGAATCCACGTCGTTTGCGGGCGTGACCCACCCGGTGTCCGAGGGCGGGCTCGGGTTCAATCTCAAATGGAATATGGGCTGGGCAAACGACTTTTACGACTACCTCGCGACCGATCCCGTGTTCCGTAAGTATCACCACCACGCCCTGAATTTTCCCCTGATGTACGCGTTCGGGGAAAACTACGTTCTTCCGATCACGCACGACGAGGTCGTGCACGGAAAGAAGTCCCTGATCGACAAGATCGCCGGGACCTACGAGGACAAGTTCCGTCAGTTCCGCTGCGCGCTGCTTCTGCAGATGACCTATCCCGGCAAAAAACTCCTGTTCATGGGGTGCGAATACGCGCAGTTCTCGGAATGGGACTACAAGCGCGGGCTCGAATGGTTCATGCTCGATTATCCGATCCACCGCGAGACGCGCGAGTACGTCGCAAGTCTCAACCGGTTCTATCTCAGCCGTCCGGAACTCTGGGAGATCGACTTCGAGGGAAGCGGCTTTTCCTGGATCGACGCGGACAACGCCGCCGGAAACCTCGTTTCGTTCGTCCGGCGCGACGCTCGCGGCAACGAGATCACGGTCGTCATCTCGTTCTCGGGCTCTGAGAACACGGTGCTTCTGCCCGCCCGACGCGGGGAGAGCCGGGAGATCCTGTTCGAGGCGTGCGGGACGGGGGAGGGTAGACCCGCGCTTCACGCCGAGAAGATCGGAGGACGGTACGCGATCCCGCTTCATCTGCCGCCTTTTTCCGGCTTCGTTCTGAAACGGATCAAAAAAGAGACCAAGCGGACGGGCATCCGCTACGAAAAGATCGATTAACCGAAAGGGAGAACGATATGTATTGCAAAAAGGAATGTATCGCCATGCTTTTGGCGGGCGGCCAGGGAAGCCGGCTTTACGCCCTGACCACGAAGACGGCGAAACCCGCGGTCAACTACGGCGGAAAGTACAGGATCATCGACTTTCCGCTCTCGAACTGCATCAATTCGGGCATCGATACGGTCGGCGTTCTGACGCAGTATCAACCGCTTGCCTTAAACGACTATATCGGTAAGGGCGCGGCGTGGGATCTTGACCGGATCCGCGGGGGACTGACCGTCCTTCCGCCGTATCAGGACGGCAAGAACGCCGACTGGTACAAGGGGACCGCGAACGCGATCTACCAGAACATCGACTTCATCAAGAAGTTCGATCCCGATTACGTTCTGATCCTTTCGGGCGACCACATCTACAAGATGGATTACTCGAAGATGCTCGCTTTCCATAAGGAAAAGAAGGCTGCTTGCACGGTCGCGACCATCACGGTCCCGATCGAAGAGGCGTCGCGCTTCGGTATCTGCAATACCAACGAGGACGGCTCGATCTACGAGTTTGAGGAAAAGCCGAAGGAACCTAAGAACAACCAGGCGTCGATGGGGATCTACATCTTCTCCACCAACGTCCTGCTCGAGTATCTTGAGATCGACGAGAACGATCCCAAATCCTCGAAAGACTTCGGCAAGAACGTCATCCCGAACCTGCTGCGTTCGGGCGAGCGGCTTTACGCCTATCCCTTCACGGGGTACTGGAAGGACGTCGGGACCATCGGCAGTCTTTGGGAAGCCAATATGGACCTGCTTGAAGAGAAACCCGAACTCGATCTGCGGTCGCGGTTCTTCCGGATCTACTCCCGCAACTCGGCGCGTCCGCCCCAGTTCATCGGCAAGACCGCCTCAATCTCCTCGTCTATGATCTCCGAGGGGTGCTCGGTCTACGGAACGGTGCGGCACTCGGTCATCTCGGGCGGCGCCGTCATCGGCAAAGACGCGGTCGTTTGCGACTCGGTCATTATGGACGACGTCGTGATCGAACCGGGGGCGAAGGTCTACTACGCCATCGTCGACAGCGAATCGGTGATCCGTTCCGGTGTTACGGTCGGAACGCCCGACGCGGGGAAGGACAAGATCACGGTGATCGCCAAGGGCAGCGACGTTAGTAAAAACGAAGGGGGTAAATGAGCAATATGAGCACGACAGGCTTCATCTTTTCCAACCTGAACAGCAATACGCTCTCCCTTCTGACGTCCGACCGTACGGTCGCCGCCATTCCGTTCGGCTGTCGCTACCGGCTGGTCGACTTCGCCCTGTCCAATATGGTGAACTCGGATATCACCGACATCAACATCATCGCCAACTACAACTTCCGGTCTCTTGTCAACCATATCGGTTCCGGTAAAGACTGGGATCTGGCGCGCCGTTCGGGCGGTATCAAGATCCTCTCCCCGGGACAGGAGGCGCGGCAGGCGGAGGCGTTCGTATATTCCTACCGTCTGGAAGCCTTGCGCAGTATCCGCGACCGTATCAACGAACTGACGAGCGATACCGTCGTTCTGATGGACAGCGACCACCTCTGCAACATCGACCTTTCGGACGTCATCTCTTTCCACAAGGCAAACGACGCAGAGGCGACCTTCGTGACCGTGCAGAGCAAGATCGGGGATATGACGCGCGATCCGCAGACCGCGCTGCAGTCCAACGCGAAGGGGCGGGTCACCGATATCGTGAAGTCGACGTCCTACGATCCCGATCACCCCTTCGTATCGATCCGTATCTTCGTTCTCTCGACCGATTTCCTCGTCCGTGCGCTCGACGAGGCAGTCGCCCGTAACTATCACAGTTTCACCGACGATATCATCATGCATTCGCCCGAACGCCGCCGGTTCTTCTCGTACTGCTTCAACGACGTGGTCATCCCGGTGACGACCTTCCTCGACTACTACCGCGCCAACATCCTTCTGACGAGCGACGCGGCGGCGCGCAACGCCATCCTCGGGAAATGGGAACGCCCGATCTACACACGCGTTCACAACTCGCCCCCGACCGTCTACCTCGACGGCTGCAGCGTGAAAGATTCGCTGATCGCCGACGGTTGCGTGATCGAAGGAAAGGTCGAGAACTCGGTCCTGTTCCGCGGCGTCAAGGTTTCCCGCGGCGCGGTCGTCAAGAACTCGATCCTGTTCGGCGGTACCTACGTCGGGACGGGCAGTTCGCTCAACTGCATCGTGGCGGATAAGAACGTCGTGATTTCGGACGACCAGACGCTTTCGGGCGCCGGCTCCACGCCGTTCTATATCGCGAAGAACAAACGGATCTAAGTATTTGAACTTCAAGTAAACGAAAGGAGAAGAACGTGGATATCCTGTACGTGACAAGCGAGGCGGCGCCGTTCTCTGCGAGCGGCGGTCTCGGAGACGTGATGGGCGCACTGCCGCAGGCGGTGAAAGCAGCGTCCCCCGACGATACCGTCAGCGTGATTTTGCCCTATTACAAAAAGAAAGTGCCGGAGAACCTCGCTTCTTCGTTCAAGTTCGTTTGCGAGTTTCGGTTCCGGTACGTCTGGCGCGACGCCTACGCCGGGATCTATTCGACCGAACGCGGCGGCGTCACCTATTACTTCGTCGATAACGAACAGTATTTTCTCCGTGACAGTCTGTACGGAGAGTTTGACGACGGGGAACGTTTCGCCTTCTTCTCGATGGCGGTGGTCGAATTCCTGCTCAAAACCGGGAAGATGCCGAATATCCTGCACGCAAACGACTGGCAGAGCGCCCTGACCATCGTGTATCTGCGCACCAAGTACTACGACGTGAAGGAATTCCGCTCGGTCAGAACGGTCTACACCATTCACAACATCGAATACCAGGGCAAATACGATCTTGCGATCTTAGGCGATATTTTCGGCCTTGACGACCGTTTCCGTCCCGTCGTCGAGTACGACGGCTGCATCAACCTGATGAAGGGGGCGCTGGTCGTTGCCGATCGTGTCACGACGGTCAGCCCCAATTACGCCTGCGAACTCCGTCAGGCGTACTATGCTTACGGACTTCAGCACGTGATCAACGCCAACGGGCATAAACTGTCGGGGATCATCAACGGGATCGACACGACCTATTTCTCCCCCGACAAGGGCGGAGAGATCGCGTTCCCGTACTCGCTCTCCGACGTCTGGGACGGCAAGGCGAAGAATAAGGCGGCGTTGCAAAGAGAACTCGGGCTTCCTGTTCGCCGCGACGTTCCGCTCGCCGTGATGATTACGCGGCTGGCACGGCAAAAGGGCGTCGACCTTCTGACCTGTATCCTCGACGAACTGCTTGATTCGGATATCCAGTTCCTGATCCTCGGGACGGGCGACGCCGACTACGAGAAGACGCTTGCCGAGATCGCGTCGCGTCACCCCGATAAGATGCGCGCGCTCTTCAAGTTCGATCGCGCGCTCTCCAAGCGGCTTTACGCGTCGGCGGATCTTTTCTTGATGCCGTCGCGCTCCGAACCCTGCGGGCTTGCGCAGAT